>PGXR01000089.1 GCA_002839245.1 Spirochaetae bacterium HGW-Spirochaetae-7
CGCCGACATGCACCGGCGCGTCTGCCAGCGCGACCGCGGGTTCCTCGAATTCCGGCGTCGGCCTGGCGCTGCGGTAGCCGTCGACCAGGCTGTCCTCGATTGTCGAAAGCGCTTCCCAGAGCGCCATCCTGTCGTCGGTTTCCATTCGCTTGCAGCCTCTCCCGTAACAGTAGTAGTCGATGCCGTCATCGTCAGGCAAGGGGATTGCCTATCGGACCGCCTGCGAGCACGAAAGCGCTACCGCCTCCGCCACCCTGATGCCGTCCATGGCCGCAGACATGATGCCGCCAGCGTAGCCGGCGCCTTCGCCGCAGGGGAAGAGCGCGCCCGCCGGCGACTCCAGCCTGTCGTTTCGAAGGATGCGGACCGGCGACGATGTACGAGTCTCGACGCCCGCGAAGACGGCGTCCGGGCCTCCGAAGCCATGGATCTTGCGGTCGAAGGCTGGCATCGCCTCCTTGATGCCGGCCGATACGAAGCCGGGCAGGCAGGCGTTCAGGTCGACTGGAGCCCAGGCTCCCCGGATAGACGGCGCCGTGACGGGCGCCCCGGAGGGAAGGCCCGCCGCAAAGTCGGCCATGCGCTGGACCGGCAGGGCTGACCCGCCAGAACCGGTGGGCAAGCCTGCGGCCTCGCGGGCCGCATCCCAGGCCAGTTTTTCCCAGCGACGCTGGTACTCGACGCCGGCCATGATGCCCTCAACGCTAGAGTCGTCCCCCCCGAAATCGTCTGGACGCACCGCGACGACGATGGCGCTGTTGGCTGACGGCGAGCTTCGCGCAAAGTCGCTCATGCCGTTGCACGCCGACATGCCCCGCTCCGAGCTGGCGTCGACTATCCAGCCGCCGGGGCACATGCAGAATGAATAGGCGGCCCTTCCGTCGGCCGTCTTGTGCGTAAGCTTGTATTCGGCCGCGCCGAGCGACGGGTGGTTCCACTTCTCCCCATACTGCGCCCGCGATATCATTTCCTGCGGGTGCTCGACGCGGAGGCCGATGGCGAATGGCTTGCGCTCCATCGCCACGCCCGAGCGCGCGAGCTCGGCGAAGGTGTCCCGCGCGCTGTGGCCTATAGCCAGCACGACCGCCGGACTGCGTATGCGCTCCCCCGAATCCAGCTCGACTCCGGCCACCTTCCCCGCACCGAGTTCGAAGCTCCTGACGCGCGAGCGGAACCGAATCTCGCCGCCCAGGGATTCTATCTTTCCGCGCAGGCCCATGACGACCTTCACGAGGTAATCGGTGCCGATGTGGGGCTTGTTCGAGTACAGGATCTCGCGGGGAGCGCCTGCCGCGACGAACTCCTCGAGCACCCGGCGGTTGCGGCCGGCTTCGTCGTTGACCGAGGTATTGAGCTTGCCGTCGGACCAGGTGCCCGCGCCGCCCTCTCCGAACTGGATGTTCGACTCGGGGTCAAGCTCGCCGCCGTTCCAGAACGCCGAAACTTCCTTGGCCCGTGCCTTTACGTCGTCGCCGCGTTCCAGGACCAGGGGCCGGTAGCCGGCTTCCGAGAGCATCAGCGCGCAGAACAGTCCCGCGGGCCCGGCTCCGACGATGACGGGCCGCTCGTCGTCGCCGGTGCCACGGCGCCCGACGGGCGAGGGGAAACGGTACTGCATTTCTGGCCCCATGGCCTTGGCCTTTGCGCCGAGGCTGCGCGACGGCGACTCGAGGCCCGCGATTATCGTATAGACGATTCGTATGTCCCGCTTGTCGCGCGCGTCGATGGATCGGCGCTCGACGCGGAACTCGGCCAGGTTGACCGGCCCGACGCCTATTTCCCGGGCCGCGCGGCCCCGCAGGTAATGCTCGTCATGGTCGAGGGGGCAATTGATGTTCTGGATGCGGTAGAGGTTCATGGGGCCGAGTATACACCGGATGGCGCCCAGGCAGGCACCCTGATTTGCCCGGTGGAGCGCATCGACTATACTAGTACAGGGATCTTTACCGGAGGTGCCGTATATGGGCGAAGTCTTGGGTGGAATCGACGCGCTCTTTGCTGAAGCCGACATGGCCGCCGTCGAGGCGATGGAGCTTTTCCTCGAGTTCAAGCCATCGCTCCGGGCGGCCTATGACGCGAGGAGCATGAGGCTGGCACGCGAGGACATGGGGCATCACATCAGGAATTTCGCCGCCATCGCCTTCTCGCCTGACGACAAGTCCCTCCTCGACTACCTGTCGTGGCTCAAGGTGCTTTTCGACGGTTTCGGCTTCACTGACGAGGACATCAAGCTGTCGTTCCGCTGCGCCGGGCGGGCGGCCGGGAAGCGCCTGTCCGGGAATGAAGCGGCAGCATTCGAGAATCTTGTCGAGCGGGCGGTTTTCGAATACGGCCGGTCGGAACCTGTCGCCAACCGCTACCTGAAGGAAGGCCTGCCGGACAACGGGATCGCCCGCTCGTATGTCCAGGCCGTCATCGAAGGGCGCCGCGATTTTGCCCAGGCTCTCGTCGACTCCGAGCTGCGCGCCGGGAAGCCTGCCAGGAGCCTGTACCTCGAGCTGTTCCAGCCGGCTCAGCGGGAACTCGGGCGCCTCTGGCACACCAGGAAGATATCGGTTGCGCAGGAGCATTTTGCCACCGCTGCGACGCAGTACATCATGTCTACCCTGTACCCGCGGCTGATGGCCGAATCGCGGCCCAACGGGAGGCTAGTGCTCGCCGCCTGCGCGCAGGGCGAGCTGCACGAGCTGGGCTTGCGGATGGTGGCCGACTTTTTCCAGGCCGACGGCTGGGATACGCGCTTCCTCGGCGCGAACCTTCCGCTCGGAGCCCTCGCAGCTGAGGTGACGCGCATCGAACCCGACCTCGTCGCCCTGTCCGCATCGATCCCGACCAACGTCCGCTGGGTGGATGCCGCGGTCAAGACGCTCCGCGCCAAGACCGGCAAGAAGCCGGCGATACTGGTCGGGGGAATACCGTTCGTCGTTTCGCCCGGTCTGTGGCGGGAGCTTGGAGCCGACGGAACCGGGATCGATTGCCAGGAGGCGGTGGCGGTCGGCGACCGCCTCGTCGGGAAGGAGACGCGCCTTGACCGATGAACACCTTCTCGAGGATGAACAACGATCTCATCAATGCCCGCCGAGAGTTGAACCGGGTCAATGCGGCGCTTGAGGAGAAGGAGCGCTTTCTCGCGAAGGTGCTCGACCTGTCTCCGTTCGTCGTCTATGTCTACGACCTCGGGCAGGGGAGAAACGTGTACTCGTCCCGCGAATTAACGACTCTCCTCGGCTTCGGACCCGAGGAGATCACGGCGATGGGCGAGCCCTTCTTCCTGAAACTCCTGCATCCTGAAGACCTGGAGCGCTTCGGGAAGCATAAGGCGGTTCTCGCGGGTATGGATGATTCACGCTTCGTCGACTTCGAGTACCGCGTGCGCGACAGGGCAGGAATCTGGCGGTGGCTACGTTCTACCGAAACCGTCTTCGAGCGGGAACCAGGAGGCAGGCCCAAACGGACCGTCGGCATTGTCCGGGACATTACCGTCGACAGGCACCGTGAAGAGCTCCTGAAGGATGCATCGCGGATCGACGAGTTGACCGGATTGCGCAACCGGAAAGGGTTCAGGGAGCTTGCAGAACATCATCTGCGGCTGGCGGAAAGGCGACGGAGCGGATTCGCGATAGTCTTTCTTGACCTCGACTGCTTCAAGGCCATCAATGACCGCTATGGCCATGCCGAAGGCGACGAGGCGCTGAAGACAGCGGCGAGGCTTCTCGAAGGCTGTCTCCGCTCGGGCGACATCCTGGCCCGCTATGGCGGCGACGAGTTCATCTGCCTTCTCTCCGACGCGTTCGAGCCATCGATACAACCCCTGCTTTCGCGCATCCGCGACAGTACGGACGCCTTGAACCTGGGCTCCGGAAAGCCGTGGCGGCTGGAGTTTTCCTTCGGCACCGCGCTGTCCGACCCCGAGCGGCCAGAGAGCCTGGACGAGCTCGTCGACAGGGCAGACCGGCTCATGTACGAGGACAAGCGGGAGCGGAACCCCGGGTGACCCGGCGGGCTATTCTTGGGCCTTGGTTGCAGCTATGCATATTGATGCGGTTGGTCGTTGAATTCCAGTGCAAATGTTCCTGAGATGGATGATACTGCAGATAGTACGGGGGAATCATGGCGTCTCTAACCAAAGCAATCGGTATGAACGCGTCGATTGTCGCCCTTGCGGCGGGTGTCATCCTGTCTACGGTCGGCTGCGCCTCCCGCAAGGAAATTGTCATAGGCTTTGCGGCCAGCATGTCGGGCATGGACTACATGCTGGGCGTAGAAGGCAGGAATGCCGCGATGCTGTTCGTGGACGAGCTGAACGCTTCAGGAGGCGTAGGCGGCAGCAAGCTCCGGCTGGAAGTCCGGGATCTGGCGAGCGACGACTCCCGGGTGCCGATCGTCGCCCGGGAACTCGTGGAGGCCGGAGCGGTCGCCATCGTCGGCTTCTATTCGAGCTCGTCGGCGCTCGCGGCCATTCCGGTGCTCCAGGAAGCCGGGGTGCCTATCATCAGCCCTACCTCCACGGCGGACAGCCTGTCCGGCCTTGACGATGTATTCTTCCGCACCATCATGACATCCGTGAGGGATCCTCTGGTGCTCGGCAAGCAGATGCGGGAAGCCGGGCAATCCCGCATCCTGTTCATCGCGGCGGCATACAACAAGCCTTACTATGAGACCTACCTGAAGGGCCTGGAACCGCTGGTCACGATATCGGGGACGATACGGTACTCGACGCTCCAGGATATAGATTATGGCCTGATAGAAGGTCTTGCCCGGAATCCCGGCTACGACGCGGTGATGATCGTGGCCAGTTCGCTGGATACCGGGACCATAGCCCAGAAACTGGCGCTGCTGGGATTGCGCAAGCCGCTGTACCTGAGCGGCTGGGCGGGCAACGAGGACGTCATTACCTACGGCGGGGCGGCCGTTGAAGGCGCGCTGCTCGTGCATCAGGTCGACGTCGACCTGTCCAAGGATACGACGCTGTCCGTCAGGTACCGCGCGGTATTCGGCCGCGAGGCAAGCTACGGGGCCATAGAGACCTGGGATTCCATGTTGCTGCTGGTCGAGGGATTGCGCGCGGCGAAGGGCGATGCACGGAAGCTGTACCCCGCCCTCAAGGGCATCAAGTCATTCCAGGGAACCTCCAGCACGATCACCATCGACTCCACGGGAGACGCACGGCGCGCGCTGTACATGAAACGGATTCAGAACGGCCATTTCACGGTGACGGGCAGGGCGGACTGATAGGTGCGAAACCGTTTCAGGGCCACTACGTTGCTTGGTTCCCTCCTTGCCATGATGATCCTGTCATCCCTCGGGATCATGGGCATCGTCCTCGAGCGCTTCCTCAGGGCCGAACTGGGCAGGCAGGCGGAGGAAGGGAGCCGGCTCCTCGCGGCAAGCCTGGCGCATGAAATTGGCTCCTTCATCGACCTGCATTTCATAGGGCTCTCGCTCCTCGAGTCCCAGGGGTTCAGCGACGCGTCGGGTCCCGAGTTGCTCCAGCGTACCTATCCGGCCTTCGAGAGCGTCCTTCTCGCGGACCGCAGCGGAAGGGTGGTCCAGGCATCGACCCTGTCCCTAGAATCGGGTTTCGATCTTTCCATGAGGGATTATTTCCGCATTCCCTTCAATTCACAGAAGAATTTCGTATCTCCCCCGTTCATTTCGGAAGCGCGCTACACTTCAAGCGCCGTGCTTGCCAGGCCCTCCCCCGACCATGTCGCGATCGCCTACATCAGCCTGGGCTTCATGAACGAGTTCATCGCCGGGTTGCCGTCCAGCGAGAGCAAGTCAATCGCCGTCGTCGATTCCAGTGGCGAGTTCATTGCCAGCAATCCCGCGGCTTTCGCAATCTGGAGGAGCGATATCGTGTCGCTCGAAACCTGGTTCCTCGAACATGACCCCGAGGCCGGAAGCGGGCACTCGATAGGCAGGAGCCTGGGCGGGGAGGACGAGTTCCTGTGCTGGGCCACGGTGCCCGGCGTATCGAGCTGGACGGTCATCGTTGCCGAACCTACGGAGCGCGTGTTCCGCGCCGTGTTCTTCCTGAGGATCGTCATGGCCTGCGGACTCGTGGCCGTCGGCCTTGTAACGCTTCTGGTCAACCTGAGCGTGATACGCTTCGTGCGCAAGGACATCGAGATGCTCGTCCGATTCTCCCGGGAGATCGCCGACGGCAAGCTCGATACGGCGATCTCCTTCCGCGGATTCCACGACTTTGCGCATCTAGCCTCCAATATGGAGCGCATGGGCGCGGCTATACGGGAAAGGGAGTCAAGCCTGAGGACTAACGAGCGCAGGCTTTTCGACCTCCTGGATTTCCTGCCGATTCCCATGGTCCTTTTCACTCGTGGAATGGACGTGGAACTCATGAACCGCGCCTTGTCCGCTACGCTCGGGTGGACGCGGCCCGAGATAGGGACCGAGGCCGACTGGTTGCTGGCCGTGTATCCGGAAGAGGCGAGCCGGCAGGAGGCTATGCAATTCTGGGCGACCTATACCGACAAGCTGCGCAAGGGCGAACGGCCGGAAGGCCCGCTCAAGGGAAGCCTCCGCTGCAAGGACGGGTCGTTCCGTACCTGCATCGGGGAAGCCGCGCTCATAGCCGACCGGTTCATATTTACGTTCGTGGACATTACCCAGGCCGACGAGGCCGCGATGCGGATGAGAGCCAGCCTGACGGAGAAGGAAGTCCTTCTCAAGGAAATCCACCATCGCGTCAAGAACAATCTCCAGGTCATCATAAGCCTCCTGTCGCTCAAGGCCTCCTCGGATCCTGGAATCAGCCACATGTTCGCCGAGTCGATAGACCGCATACAGGTGATGGCCGGCATCCACGAGCTCCTGTACAAATCAAGCGACCTGTCGCACATCGACCTGTCCGAGTACGTCGAAACGCTCATCGGCTGGTTGCTGTCCTCGTATGCCAAGGAACGTATCCAGCCGGCAATGGACCTGCGGCTGGAGCCCATCGAGCTGGACATCGACAAGGCCATACCCTGCGGTCTCATCATGAACGAGGTGTTGACCAACTCGCTGAAATACGCCTTCCGCCAGGGCATGGAAAATCCGGGAATCGGGGTCGCAATGACGCGTACGCCTGACGGAAGGATAGTCATGGAACTTTCCGACAACGGCGTCGGCCTTCCGCCCGGCCTGGTACCCGGGCGCAGCGAGTCGCTGGGCATGCAGCTCATCGTATCGTTGTGCGCACAGTTGCACGGCTCCTGGAACCTCGACTCTTCCGCGGGCACCCGATGGACTATCAGTTTCGACGCCTGAACAGCGCCAAGCCTGCTCGCGATCTACGCCTGCCCGGAGCCTACGCCGGCTTGACCAAGGCCCTGGCGACGAGGTGCGACAGGAACTCCACCCTCATGCCCAGCCCGTAGTGTTCGTTCAGGTCGGACAGCTGGCTATGGCAGTTCTCGCAGGCGGTGGCCACGACGCGGGCGCCGGTCGCGCGCAACTGTTCGGCCTTGACCCTTGAGGACTTCATGCGGAACTCGAGTTCGCCCATGGCGACCAGTCCGCCGCCGCCGCCGCAGCACCAGTTTTCCTCGCGGTTGGGGGTCATCTCGGTGAAGTAGTCGGTGACGGCCCGGAGCACGCGCATGGGCTGCTCCATGACGCCGGAGTTGTGGGCGATCTGGCAGGGGTCGTGGTAGGTCGTCAGCTGCTTGTGCATTGACTTGTCGACCTTGATGCGGCCTTGCGCCAGGTAACGGTCTATCAGCTCGACGAAGGCGCTGACCTTGAACGGCTGCTCGCCTATCATGTGCCTGAGGACTCGGAAGGCCGTGCCGCACTCGACCACGGCCACTTCCTTGACGCCCAGGCGTAGGGCCTCGTCTATGATGCGCTCGGAGATGGCCGACGCCCTCTTCGCGTCCCCGAGGAAAGTGCCGAAGTTGACTGCCTCGAATGACGACAGCGTCCAGTTCTCGCCCGCCGCGTTCATGATCGCCGCCGCGGGCACGATGGAGTGGGACCCGGCGAGCGGTACGTACAGCACGTCCGCGGATGCCTTTTCGTACGGGATCGCCGGAACGGGGGAAGCGGGCCAGAACGCGCGGACTTCCTGGTCAAGGTTGGCCAGGGCCTCGGCGTATGATGCGCGGGTCATGTTCATTCCCTCGCCCTTGGCGATGGACATGGCGGCGAGCATCGACAGGATCTTGGGTTCCCGGTCCGCCCCGATGAGCAGGGCCTTGGCTATGGCCATGACCTGCTGGGTGTCTATGCCGAAGGGGCAATGCACCATGCAGCGGCGGCAACCGGTGCACGAGAACGCGGCCTCGTTGAGCTTCTCCATCGTCCCGTCGTTGAACTCGAGGACTTCGCCGAGCCAGGGAGCCAGCTTGCCTTCGAGCTTGAAGTACCGCTTGAATATCTTGCGGACGACCTCGGCCCGGCCGACGGCGGTGTACCTCAGTTCGGGCATCGACGCGTACACGTGGCAGGACTCCACGCAAAGGCCGCATCGCGCGCAGGTGTCGAGGTACATGCGCATGACCCCGTTCAGCCTGGTTTCGAAGAGCGCCTTCAGGTCCTGTTTCGCCTGGTAGTCCATACCGTCCTCCTGACCGCGTTGAGCGGTATCGAGAAAAATGCGTGCGCGATCTTGGTGAACGGCAGGATCATGAGGAAGATGTTGGCCAGCAGCACGTGCAGAACGACGAAATGGTAGTGCGAACCGTGCAGCACCTCGCGGGGGTCGGCGAAGGTGAAACGGGAAAGGCCGTAGAAGTATTGGGCGAAATCGGCCTTGGTCATCACGAAGCCGTTGGCCGTCCACGAGTTGCCCCAGCTCATCAGGTCCCCGAGGAGGAACAGGAAGATGACCAGCAGCAGGAGGAGGTAATCCGAAGGGACGGATATCATCCTGTTCATCCCCTTGAAGCGGCGCAGCAGGAAGTAGAAGGCCGGCACGGTGACCATAAACCCGACCGCCCCCGCTCCCAGCATGTCCTTCGAGTCCGCGGACACGATGTTGACCTGCGGAAGGATGTCCACATATCCCAGGAACAGGAGGATGAGCCCGACGTGGAAGGTCGCGAGGAAAAGCCAGAATACGGGCCTGCGTTTCCTCACCTGGCGCATGCCCAGGGCGTCGCCGAGGGTCGCCAGCACGGTGTGCCTGGTTTCAGGATAGACCGCCAGCTGGAAAGGCGCCGGCGCCCTCGCGACCTTGGCCATCCTGACGGCGATGGCGACGAGGCAAAAGGCCACGGCGATGTAGACCATCGGTACCGTCACGAAAAACTCGAGCCAGCCGAGGATGAGGGAGAAACCGGTTCGGGGTACTGCTGCCGACGCCGCGCTGACCGCCTCGACCCCCGCCTCCGTGCTCGCCGAAGAAACCGCCGCGACCAGCTGGGCCGCGGCAGGCACATTGTGAAGAATGGCCGGGATACGCTATCCTTCCGGCAAGGCGTCCGCATGCATTGACCCAGCTGGCCTGGCATCACCGGAACGCGAACAAGGAGCCACCGATGAAACGGACTATCAACATCGCGGGACTGTGCCTCGCGCTCGCGGCAATAGCCATCCAGCCCGTCCTGGCAGCGCCGGCCCGGGTTCTCTCGAAAGCGACGATCGACAGGTTCATGAAGGATTTCCCGGCCATCACGGCCGAGTTCGAGGCACTGGGCGACGGCGTGGCGGAGACCCTTGGCAGGTCGGACGACGGCGAGACGGCGGCATTTTCCATGGCTACGCTCAAATCGAGCATCGAGTCGGTATTCGCCGACGCGAGGGTCAAGACAATACTGGCGAAATACGGCTGGAACAGCCAGTTCATCGAGGTGTACGTAACCGTCATGTCGGCGTACATGTACGTCGTATTCGAGGATTTCTACGCAGCTTACCCGATGCCCGAGACCAAGCGTTACATGGACGAGGTAAGGCTGGCCCTGCATCCCGACGACCTGGCGATAGTCAAGGCCAACCGGGCCGGCCTGGAAAAAGCCCTGGGGATGGAAGACTGACGCTCCTGGTTATCGCGCCGCGACTGAAATTATAAAAACGCTCATAAATACACCCCGGCTCTATTGAACCGGATCAGGGCCAAGGTGTACTATCCCCTCATTCCGAGGGTGACCTTGGCGTCCAACCCCGGAAATCTCTCGGCCATCGGTCCCCGGTGAGGTTTTTCCATATGATATCCCTAGGAATCAATATCGGCTCGTCGAGCCTGAAGCTCGTGCTCTCGGAAGGCGACAAGGTCGTCTGGTCCGCCCTTACTCCTCACGAAGGCGATTTCCACGCCGCTGTCCGCAAGCTGATGGCGGAGCGCGACATCCCCGTGGGGACGAAAGTCCTGGTGACGGGCAACGAGGGGCGCTATCTCTTCAACGCCGCGGGCACGCTCGAGCCCCTCTGCGTCGAGGCCGCCCTCAGGGCTTCGGGTATCAAGGCCAACGCGGTCGCCAGCATGGGCGGCGAGGACCTCGTCGTCTACTCGCTCGACGGGCAAGGCAAGATAATAAACAACTTTTCAGGCAACAAGTGCGCATCGGGTACAGGCGAATTCCTCAAGCAGCAGCTCGGCCGCATGGACATGACCCTCGATGACATAGCGACGGTACCAGAGACGGCCACCGTCCTGTCCCTGTCCACGCGCTGCTCCGTCTTCATGAAAAGCGACTGTACCCATCGCCTCAACAAGAGCGAGGCAACCAAGGACGACATCGTGCTGTCGCTGTCCAACGTGATGGCGGGCAAGGTCGTCGACTTCCTCAAGCGCGCCAAGGTGACCGGCGGTCGCGTGGTCCTGACCGGCGGCGTGACGCTGAACCGGCACATCGTCCGCTTCATACGGGAGCGCGCTCCAGGCATCGAATTCGTCGTGCCCGAGACCGCGTCGGTCTTCGAGGCCTACGGCGCATCCGTCCTGGCAGCCAGCGCCGGTTCGCCCCTGCCGACCGCCGAAAATCTCCTCAAGCCCAACGTCGTGCGCTTCGACAGGCTGCCCGACCTCAAGAAGTGGAGCGGCAAGGTGCGCTTCTTCGAAAAGAGCGAAGGCAAGGTCGTCACGGGCAGGAGCTATATCCTGGGCGTCGACGGCGGATCGACGACGACCAAGGCCTGCCTCCTCGATTCGGAGACCGACGAAGTCGTCGCAAGCCACTACGGCCGCACCCACGGCGACCCGGTCAAGGCCCTCAAGGAGTGCCTGGCGGCCATCCGCGACAAGATAGCCGCGGACACGGATGGCGGCTCCATAACGATAAAGCTGGCGGCGACCACCGGCAGCTCCCGCGAGATCCTGGGCGTCTTCCTCGAGACGCCGGGTGTCTACAACGAGATAATCGCCCATTCGGTCGGTACAGCGTACTTCGACCCCGGCGTCGAGACGATATTCGAGATAGGCGGGCAGGACGCCAAGTACGTGCTCCTCAAGAAC
>PGXR01000090.1 GCA_002839245.1 Spirochaetae bacterium HGW-Spirochaetae-7
TTGTCGAAGATTTCCTTGACGTTGGATTCGCAACCGGGGGTGGCGATTACTTCCTCGGCCATGGTCTTCAGCCACTCGAAGCGCTCCTTGCTCATGCCGGCGGGAAGGATGGCCACCGACGGGCAGGACATCAGGCGCGAGATGTAAGCGCCGCCGCGGCAGTAGTTGCCGGTGGACGGCCAGACGGCCTTCTTGGTGGTCGGGTCGAAGCGGCCGGTGACCAGCTCGGGCAGAAGGCAGGACAGCGCGGCTCCAACCTTGTGCGCTCCCGTGGGGAACCACTTGCCGACGAGGCCGACGATGCGGGCCTTGGTGCCGGTGATGGAGCTGGGGATCTCGACGTAGTTGACGTCGCCGAACGTGCCGCCCTTTTCCTTGGGCTCGTTGTGCCAGTTGACGCGGAACAGGTTGCGGCTGTGCACGTCCCACAGGCCTATGTTCTTGAGCTCATCCTTGTATTTCTGGGGAATCTTGGACGGGTCGCGCATCTGCTCGTAGGTCGGAAGGACAATGCCCTTCTCCTTGCAGCGCTGGATGTTCTTCTTGCGGGCCTTCTCGTCAATCCGTAAATCGATCATGTTGAAACTCCTTGGTTAGAGACTTATACGAAATTTGAACCACGGAGGTACTGTATCCCCGTGTCTCCGTGGTTTGAATTCTCATTGCAGGCCCAAGCCCTTCATCGCGCCGGCGACGTCCTTGAGGCCGGAACCGGTCAGCATGACGACGATGGTCTCGTCGGGGCGCAGGCTTGATTTGACCTTCTGGAGGCCGGCCCATGCCGCGCACGAACTCGGCTCGGAGAAGAGTCCGGCCTTCGAGGCGAGCTCCCTCTGGGCATCGAGTATCTGCGCGTCGGTGACGACGACCGCCTTGCCTTGGTGCGCCTTGAGCTTCGACAGCGCGTGGTTGCCGTTGCGCGGCACGTCGACGGCGATAGAATCTGCTATCGTGTCGCTCGATACCGGGGCGCCGAAACTACCCGAAGCTAGGGCCCGGGCGATGGCGCTCGAACCTTCCGCCTGGCAGGCCCAGACGGTCGGCACCTTCTGGATACGCCCGAGCCTGACGAGGTCCTCGAAGCCTTTGTAGACGCCGGCGATTATGACGCCATCGCCTACAGGAACGAAGACGTGGTCGGGGGCGACGTAATCTTTCCTGGCCAGCTCGGCGAGATGCCCGGCGCGTCTGGCTTCGTGCTCCCTGGCGCGTGCAAGGTCCCGCACCATCTCGAAACTGACGGTCTTCTTGCCTTCGATGGTCAGCGGGTTGTACGCGGTGTTCCGCGACAGCACGCCGGTGGCCTTGCTGTAGGCCAGCGACTGGTCGAAGGCCACGTCGTAGGTTCCGTCGACCTCCCTGAGCTCCGCCCCGTACTGCAGCACCTGGACCCGCTTGGCGACCGGGGCTTTTTTGGGAAGGAACACGGTGATCTTGAGGCCGGCAGCCGCCCCGACACCCGACATGCTCGACGCGGCGTTGCCGGTGCTAGCCAGGGCAATCTCGGTAATCCCGTGTTCCATCGCGAAGCCCGCCACCAGGTAGGAGGCGCGATCCTTGAACGAACCAGTGGGTTCGCAGGTGTCGTCCTTCAGGAACAGCCTCGGAAAGCCCGTCTCCTCGCGGAGGCGGCGGGGTTCCCACATCGGCGTGTTTCCTACCGGCAGCGGAGGAAGGAATTCCTTGGCCACCGGCAGCGGCACGTCGTCGGGACCGCCGGGGAACGAGCCTTCCCAGGCGCACTCGAGGACGCCCTCAAGCGGCTGGTCAGGCTGCTGCTTGGCCGAACAGGCGTCGCAAAGGTATCGCCCCGGCTCGATATCGTACTCTGCCCCGCACTCGGGGCATCTATAAAACCACCGCATCCTAGAGCTTCGCGGCTTCCAACGCGTAGGGGAGGGCGGCGTAGAAGGCTGCGGCCTTCCAGAGGTCGTCCACGCGGGTGATCTCGTTAGGCGCGTGGGCCTGGTTCTCGTCGCCGGGGCCGAATCCGATGCTCGGTATCCCGTGCCTGCCCGCGACGGCCACCGCGTTGGTCGAGAACGTCCACTTGTCGACTACCGGGACTTTCCCGAAGACCGCCTCGTGGGCTGCGACGCCCGCCTTGACGAACGGATGGTCGGCGGCGAACTTCCAGGTGGGGAAGTACAGCTCCTGGCGGTAGTCCTTGCCCGTCCAGCTGGGGATCGCGTACTCGGGCATCGACACCTCTACTTCGTCGACACCGGCCGCGAGGACCGCCTCCTTGACCTGCTTCATCGCCAGGTCGGCCGTCTCTCCCCAGGTCAGGCGGCGGTCGAGGTAGAGCATCGCCTGGTCAGGGACGGCGCACTGCGAGGGGCCGTGTACATTGATCTGGGATACGACGACCGTCCCTTTGCCCAGGAAGCCGTCATCGTCAGGTTTCAGGGCCGCGTTCAGTTTTTCGATGGCCAGAGCGGCCTTGGCGGCTTTGTAGGCGGCCGAGACGCCCCGCTCGGGAGCGGAGCCGTGGCAGGAGACGCCCTTCATGCGGACTTCCATCTCCATGCGTCCGCGGTGGCCGCGATACAGCCTGAGAGTGGTCGGCTCGGTGGAGACGAAGAAGTCGGGGACGAATTTCTCTTCTTCGATCAGGTACTTCCAGCAGAGGCCATCGCAGTCTTCTTCAATAATAGAGAAGACGAACCAGACGCTGTAGTCGCCCTTGTAGTTGAGTTCCTTGAGGATGCGGCCCGCCGTGATCATCGCCGCGGCTCCGCCGGTCTGGTCGCTGGTGCCTCGACCGTGGACGAGTCCGTTCTCGATGTCTCCGGAGAACGGGTCCTTCTTCCACTGCGAGCGGTCGCCTATGCCGACGGTGTCGATATGGGCATCGATGACGAGTTTCTTGGGGCCCGAACCGACGCGGGCGAGCAGGTTTCCAAGTCCGTCGATGCGGACTTCATCGAAACCGGCTTTCTCGCACATGCCCTTGAGCAACATGATGCGATCCTTTTCCTTGTTGCTCATCGCCGGCACCTTGATGATGCTCGAGAGGTTCTTGGCTGTCCAGTCCTTGTACGACTCTGCCTTGGCCCCGATTTCCTTGCCGTTCTGCATGCTCATCTCACTTCCTCCATACGCTGCCATAATCTGCGCGTCTCGGACCTGCCCATGGCCGCGATGGCCCGGGCGTCAAAGAGCGGTTTCCTGTTCTTGACTATAAATTTTCCGCCGACCATGGTCGAAGCGACCATGCGCGAACTCATGCCGAATGCCGCATGACCGGCGACGTTGCCGCCCTCGAGGGGGGTCGGCGGGTCATAATCCCAGAAGGCGAGGTCGGCCTCGTAGCCGGCCTCGACCCTGCCGAATCGCTTGCCGGGGAAATAACGTTCCAGGAGACGGTTGCCATTCTGGAGCATCCCCAGGAAAGAATCCATCCACATCGCGCCGCCCGCGTCGTGGTGCTTGAAGAACGCGAAGTTGGCTTCCTCGAGCATGTCGGAGCCGATCCCGTCGGTGCCGAGGACGGCGTTCCTGTACTGCCCTATCTTGTCATTGTAGCCCACGAAGTTGTTCATGTTCGAGCGGGCATTGTGGGCTATGAAGGAGTCCCGCTCGTTGACCAGTTCGACTTCGCTGGCAGTGAGGAAGAGCCCGTGCCCCAGGATGGTCCTGGGACCGAGCAGCCCGGCCTCGTCGAGCCTGACGCAGATGTCCTTGCCGAAGCGGTACCGGGAATCGACGGCGTCGAACTTGTCCTCGGCGACGTGGATATGTAGTCCCCTGCCGGTCGACGAGCACGCGGCCGCGAGCGCGGCCATGGTCCTGTCGTCGACGGTGAACGGAGCGTGGGCGCCTATCGCCGCCTCGACCATGGGATCGCCGCCCGCTTTCCTCTCGGCGTCTACGGCGTCGGCGAAGCGCACGTTCTCGCGGACGCCCGCATCCGCTCCGGAGCGGCCGTTGCGGTCGGTCGCCTCGTAGCACAGCACGCCGCGGATGCCCACCGTGTCGAAGCCCTCGCGCAGCACGTCGAGCGAGCCGCCGATGAACTCGGGGCTGGCATGGTGGTCGACGACTGCCGTGACGCCCATGGCCGCGGCATCGGCAGCTCCGGCCAGGCCGCTCGCTCGGACGATGCCTTCGTCGAGCGCCCGGTCCAGCCGCCACCACAGGTTGACCAGTTGCTGGGCAAAATCCTTGCTCGGAGCAATGGCGACCGACAGGCCGCGGGCCAGCGCGGAGTAGAAGTGGTTGTGCGAGCATACGAGTCCGGGGCTGACGTAGCCGCCGGGAGACTCCCGCGATGCGTCGGGGTATTTCGCGGCCAGGGCCTTGCCTGTCTCGACGATTATTCGGCCATCGATGGCAATATCCGTTGGCTCCGATACCGAGCCGGGATGGAAATGGAGAATGCGTACATTCTCTATCACTTGCATGCTGAACCTCCGGCTACCAGGTAGCGGTGGGAATCATGAATCGTCCTTGCGATAGACAGGAGCGGCGTGCCAGGCGGCGCCTTGTTCCATTCTGCCCAGGCGAGCGTCGAGACAGCAGACTCTGCACCCGGAGCGGCGCGCACGACAAGGGCCGGTGAAGTCGGGCTGCCCGAGAAAGCGAAGCCGGCGTTGGCGCTGGCGCGGAGCGAGGCTTCGGTCCTGAACAGCGTCGGCTTGCCTGCGAACGGTTTGCCGTCCCAGGGGCAGAAGAATCCGCAGTTGCCGCATTCGTTGCACAGGTCGTCGACGTGGAGTATCTGGATGGCTTGGGCCAGGGTGCCGTCCGGGGCTACCGGCAGCGCGAAGTTTGCCCTGTTAGGACAGACCTCGACGCAGCGGAGGCAGGCCGATCTGCACGACAGGCAGCGCTGGGCCTCCCGGGCGACGAAGTCCGGGTGCTCGGGCGGCAGGCTCGGCAGGGGCTCTCCGCGCCTGGCCAGTTCTGCCTTGTCGGCTTCCGCTTGCGCCACCACCTGCACGGTCGGTTCGATGCCGGCAGCCCTGAGGATGGCATAGGCCGCAAGCCGTCCGTCCGCCTCGGCCGCTATTATGCTGGCGGGGCCGCGCCTGGCGTCGCCGGCGGCGTATAGCCCCCTCTTGCTCGTCGCCATCGTCAGTGGGTCGACGACGGGGCGACCGTCCTTGCCCATCGCCGCGCCGAGTTCCTCGAACAGCGCCTTGTCGGGGCTTTCACCCACGGCCGCTATCACGAGGTCGCAGGGCATGTCGCGGACGCGGTCGGACGGGACGGGAGAGCGCCTGAGCGATGCGTCGGGTTCTCCGAGCGTCATCTCCCGGACGCGGAGCACGGGAAGCCCGCCGCCGACGGCCGGCGACATGCGCTCGGGAAGGGAAAGCTCGGCAAAACGGACGCCATCGGCGAGCGCGGCTTCGAACTCCTCGCGGTCCGCGGGCATTTCTACCAGGGATCTCCTGTACAGGATGCTGACGGCCGGCTGCCCAGGCAGGCGGGCCGCTACGCGCGCGGCGTCTATCGCGGTATTGCCGCCCCCGGTGACGACGACGGCTTTGTAGCCGTCAAAGCCGCCTGAATCCGAGCCGCCAGCGTGGGCCGCCGCAAGGAATTCGAGGGCGTCGACGACACGGATTCCCGAACCTTCCAGCGGCAACTCCCGGGGTACCGGAGCGCCGGTGGCCACGACGATTGAGGTAAAGCCGTCCCTGGAAAGCGCGTCGCGGTCGACGCTGCCCGGGTGGCCCAGGCTGAATTCGGCGCCGAGCGCCTTGATCCTGTCGGTATCCGCGGCGATATCTTCCTTGGTGATGCGGAAGGCGGGTATGACGTTGGCAGGAACGCCGCCTGGATTCTCGTTCTCGTCAAAAACGGTCACCGGGTAGCCTTCAAGCGCGAGGTAGTGGGCGCACGATAGGCCCGCGGGTCCCGCACCTATCACGGCTGCCTTGCCCTTGCCGGCGATGGATGGCTTCCTGACCGGTGGGATGGAGGCAGCGCGGGCGCAGGCGAGTTTCATCGAGCGTATCTCTACCGGCCCCTCGTAATCGACGCGGGAACACGCGTACATGCACTGGTGGTCGCATAGAACGCCGGTTATATGGGGCAGCGGGTTGTCCGCGAGCACTATCGAAAGGGCTTTCTTCGCGTCGCCTGCGGCCAGCGCCTTCATGTAGGCGGGCGGTTTCTGTCCGGCCGGGCAGGCTTCGACGCACGGGGCGGCGAAACAGTCGGTCAGGGGAAGGCTCTTCTTGATTGACGCCTCGCCCTTTTTCCAGTCTCCGCGGTAGGCTTCGTCGTGCAGGGCCGCGTCGGCAAGCCTGGCGAGCATGCTTGCGTCGGGCTTGGCGGGAACCCCGGCGACGAGAGCCCGGACGGCCTCGCGGGCCATCGGCTCCAGGCGGAGGTAGCCGCCCGGCTTGAGAATGTCGGTGGCGACGGTCAACGGCCCCAGGCCCGCGGCCATGCAGTCGAAGGCGTTGTGGGCGCTCGCGCCGCCGCAGTACGAGAAGGCGGGAGGCTCGGGCATGGCCCCGGCGATCCGGGCGGCCAGCCTGGCGGTTATCGGGAAAAGCGCGCGCCCTGACATGTAGCGTTCGTCACCGGGCATGCGGGCGCCGTCGTTGACGTTGGCCAGGGTGTTCGAAAGCTTGACGCCGAAACGGACGCCCTTGGCCGCGGCCTTGCCCCTCAACGAGGCGACGAGGCCGAGCGCGGCGTCGAACTGCAGGTCGTGCTCGAAAGTCGGCCTCTTGACGATGATCCGCTGCCAGCCGGTCTCGTCCAGGATTGCCCGGACCTCGTCATAACCGAGGAGGGTGGGATTGAGCTTCACGTAGGCGTCGAAGCCTTTCTCTTCTATTAAATAAGCGCCGATACGCTCTATCTCGACCGGGGGACAACCATGCATCGTCGACAGCGTAACCGAGTGGATCGGGCGCGAGGGAATCGCCTTCAGCGCATCGCGGGCCCGGGAAGCGCCGTCTGCGCCGAAGGCTCGCGCGAACGACTGTTCGGCGACGGCGGCCCTGGCCTCGGCAAGTGCCGTCTCCCATATCGGCGTACCCGCGGGCGATCGCATGCCTTCGATGAAGGCGTCCATCCTCGGTCCCTTGATGCCGTCAAGAGTGTAGCCGACCGACATGTTGAACATCAGCGCCCCCGGCTTGACGCCTAGGGCCGCGCGCAGGATGTGTATCGCAATCCACGCGCGTAGGTATTCGGCGCGCGCCTCGTCGAGGAGGAGTTCCGTAGACCACTCGACATTGTGGCCTTCGTCGAGCGCGTCTATGCACGGCTTGGCGATGTCGAGCCTGTCGTTCTCCTGTACCGTCTTGAGTTCGAAGACTCGGGCGCCGGCAAGCCAAGCGGCGACGATGTTGGGCGCGATCTGGGTATGCGGCCCGGCGGCCGGTCCGACCGGCAGGCCTATCCTCAGGCCGTTGACCTGGAACCCGGGAGACCCGGCCTCCATTTCCAGGACGCGCCTGACGAGGGTGCCGGGAATGTCGTAGGCGCTGTCGCGCGCGGCCCATTCTCCCGTTATCCTGCTCAAAAGCTCGCTCATGGGCAGAGACTTCATTATCTTGCTCACCGGTACCCCCATCGAAGATGTTTTCCGTAACCGGCCCTGGCAACTATGCCCGCGACCGCGTTTCCGCCTTTGTCCGCTTCGCGCGCGTCCCACACGGCCCGACCCCGTACCAGCGTATGGAGTATGGAGCCCGAAAGACGCATGCCTTCGAACGGCGTAATGTTTCCCTTGCTCAATAGTTCGCTGCCCCGTACCCGGTATTCCCCGCGCGGATCGACGAGCACCAGGTCGGCGTCCATGCCTACGGCTATGGAGCCCTTGCGGCCGGACAGCCCGAACCGGGCCGCGGCCGCTCCGCCGGTCACGCGCAGGAAAGCCCGGAGCGTCAGCCTTCCCGCCTTGTAGCCCTGCGCGTACAGGTAGGGGAACAGCGTGCCCGTCCCGGGTATGCCGCCGTAATCGGTCCATATCGAGCCGGTGTTCTTCTCCGAGGCGGGTGCAGGAGCGTGGTCGCTCGCACAGTACAGTATCGCCCCCGATGCGAGGAATTGCCACAAGAGGTCGGCCTGGCCCCGCGACTTGACCGGCGGTGCGGTCTTGAGCGCCGAACCCTTGCTCGAGAAATCATCGCGGCAGAAGGCCAGGTAATGGGGGGCCGTCTCGCAGGTCGCTCCCGACGCCGCCACGAGCCGGGCTGCCTCGGCGGTGCCGACGTGAACCACATGGAGGCTCGTTGCATTGCCTTTCGCCGAAGCAATGGCCGCGGCGACAGCTGAAACCTCGGCGGATTCGGGTCGCGAATCGACATAGTCGTCCCAGCTCGCCTTTCGTCCTTCGGTGGCAGATCGTGCCTTCATGGTCTCCGTGGCGGGTACCACGACCGCAGGATCCTCCGCGTGCAGCAGGAGCGGCCGCCCCAGCGTCGATGCCTTGGCGATGGCGCGGCCCAGGCCGGGAATGTCTACCGCGGTAAAGCTCTCCATGCCTGATATCAGGTAGCACTTGAATCCGACCACATCCGGGGCAAGCTCGGCCATGTTCCGGTCGAGCGATTCCGCCAAGCTGTGCCCCGAGACACCCCCGAACAGCGCGTAGTCCACGACACCGCTGTCCCCCATCGCCGCGAGCTTCTCGCGGAGGTTTGCCGCGGTGGTCACCGGCGGCAGGCTGGTGCACGGCATGTCTATGACCGTCGTGACGCCGCCGCGCGCCGCCGCCATCGTGCCGTGATGGAAGTCCTCGCGGTGGGTAAATCCGGGTTCGTCGAAGTGGACGTGGGGATCGATGGCCCCGGGGAAGACTTCCAGGCAGCTAGCGTCGATGACCGTCTCGCCGGGAGACGGGGCTATCGAGGCGGCTATGCTGACGATGGTCTCGCCTTCGACGCGGATGTCGCGCCTTTCGAGGGCGTCCAGGCCGGGCAGGGCGCAGAGGCCGTTGCGGATGATCATGGTACGGAGCCCTTCCCGCCGGATCCGGCAAGCCGGTCAGGTGCCGGCAGCGGTTCTGTCATGAACAGCATCGCTTTCTCCGGCGTCATCGGCAGGTCGTGCACCGATGGTGCGTCCGGCCGGACCGCCTTGAGCGCGTCGAGCACCGCAAAATAGCCGGCTATTCCGTACATCAGGGGCGGCTCGCCGACAGCCTTGGAGTTGGCGACCGCCTTGGGGTTGGGCCTGGTGAAAAACTCGACGTCCATCGCCGGCATGAAGTGGGCGTCGGGAAGCTTGTAGGTGGACAGCGTATCCGACAGGAGCTTGCCCGAGTCGTCGAACTTGAGTTCCTCGAGGGCAGCCCATCCTAGCCCCTGGGCGAAGGCGCCCTCTATCTGGCCCATGTCGACGAGAGGATCAAGCGACTCGGCTATGTCGTGGACGATGACGGCGTCGTCGAAACGGTAGCTGCCGCGCAGCACGTCGAGGGTAGCGGTGACGACGGCGCATCCATAGACGTGGTACAGGAACGGCGTGCCGTGTTCCGCCTTCATGTCGTAGTGGAGGCCCGGCGTCGCGTAGAAACCATGGGCCGAGAGGTCGATGCGCCGCTCGTACGCCATGCCTGCCAGGTCGGCGAAAGTCAGACCAACCGATCCTGCGCCAGAGCTGTTCGCGGCGATGACCATGCCGTCGACGATGTCCAAGGATTCCGGGGAAGCGCCAAGCTTCTCCGCAGCCAGCGAAATCAGCCTCTTGCGTATCTCGAGGCACGCGACTCGCGCTGCCATCGCGTTGATGTCGGCGCCCGAACTGGCCGCGGTCGCCACCGTGTTTGCCACGGTCGTCGTCCTGGTGCTTTCGACTCGCACCTTCCCTATCGGCGCGCCGAGCGTCCTGGCCGAGACAAGGGCAATCTTCCTGCCGACGCCCTGGCCCATTTCTATGGCGCCGGTGCTCACCGAGACCGAGCCGTCGTTGAACACGTGGACGAGAGCGCCGCCCTGGTTGAGCATTATCTTGGTGAAGCTTATGCCGAAGCACAGCGGGAAAGCGGCCGCGCCGCGTTTCCGCGCCTTGTGTTCCCTGTTGAAGTCCGCGATGCCGGCGCGGAGTTCCTTCCATCGGGCTTTCTCCAGGCAGCGATCGAAGGTCCGCCTGGCGCGGACGTCTTCCATCTTCATGCCGTAGTGGGAAACGTCGCCTTCCGAAAGCAGGTTTTTCCTCTGTACGTCCACGGGGTCGAGACCGAGCGCCCTGGCTGCCTTCTCTATCGCGCTTTCGATGACGAAGAAGCCCTGCGGCCCGCCGAAACCCCTGAACGCGGTGAATGGCACGAGGTTGGTCCGGCACATCGTCCCGGTGGCGCGGACGTTGGGAATGTGGTACGCGCCGGCGGCATGGAACAGGGTGCGCGGCAGTATCGCGGGCGACAGGTCGGTAGCGGCACCGGCATTCTGGTAGTAGTCCGCCTCGAAGGCCATGATCGTTCCGTCCTTCAGGAGGCCTATCCTGTAGTCAGACGAATAAGGATGGCGTTTGCCGGTGCTGGCCATGTCGTCGCGGCGGTTGAGGTATAGCTTGACGGGTAGTCCGGTCTTTACCGCGCCGAGCGACGCGAGAGCCGCCCATCCGGAAGCCTGGTCTTCCTTGCCGCCGAAGGCGCCGCCCAGGCGCCGGGTCTCCACCTCGACAAGGTTCATCGGCACGCCCAGGATACGCGCGATTATCGCCTGGACGCCGGCTGGGCTCTGGGTTCCGGAGAATACCCTGACGCCGCCGGAGTCGTCGGGGTACGCGATCGCGCCCTGCGTTTCGAGGTAGACGTGTTCCTGTCCTCCCGATTCGACCCGCCCCGTAACGACGATGTCGCAGGCGGCGAACGCGGCCGCAGGATCGCCCATGACCTGGGTCCTGGGGGCCAGGATGATGTCGCCGCGCCTGAAAGCGGCGCGCGGGTCGACGACGACGGGCAGGTCCTGCCGCCCTATTATCGAGACGCGGGCGGCTGCCCGGCGAGCGGTCGACCGCGAGGTGGCAAGCACGAGGGCGAGTACCTGGCCCTGGTAATGCCATTCGCCCGTCGAGAGCATCTGCTCGTCGGCGACGGCGGTACCCAGCTGGTTGTCGCCTGGCACGTCGGCCGCCGTCAGCACGCGGACGCCCGGCGCGTAAGCCAGTGCAGCTGCCGTATCGATTCGCGTGAAGCTGCCATGAGCCGACGGCGAGCAGACGATCGCCGCGTGGAGCATGCCCGAGTTTTCGGGCATGTCGTCGATGTAGGTCGTTTTGCCCATCACGTTGAGTACCGAGTCGGGGTTGTGTTTCATGCGAGGAGCTCCTCGTCGAGCCCTAGCTGGGGCCAGAGCCTCGTGAATGCCGCCCACGCCAGCCGTTCGAGCAGGCGCTTGCGGTACGTCGACGAGCCGCGGACGTCGCTCATCGGGCTGCCTGCGGCGCTGGCCAGGGAGCCGACCTCGCGG
>PGXR01000091.1 GCA_002839245.1 Spirochaetae bacterium HGW-Spirochaetae-7
GAACGGAGACGACGATGCCGATGAATACTGCCAGGCTCCACTCCATCGCGCCGAACAGGGCGGCAAGGATTCGTGGCCCGATACCGGCAGATTTCAGCTCCCGCAATGAATAATGGACGGTGCAGAACGAGTTGCCCTCTGCAAAATCCCCCAGGCTCACGCCGAGTTCCTGTATCTGCCCCTCGATCTCGAGGATCTTCGTCTCCAAGGCTACGAGATCTGACAAGGACGCTCCCGGAACCCTGAGCGCCCGCAGGCCGTCTCGAGTTTTCTCCAGCGACAGGCGCCTTGCCTCGAGTTCCTTGTACTCGGCCGTCTTGTCGGTCTTGACGATAGTGACCGAATCGAGATCACCCAGCGCTTTCAGTCCGTCGACGAAAGACTCGAACTTCTCGGGCGTGATGCCAAACGACAGCGACAGCGTCCTCGCCCCTGGCAGGCCCCAGGAATTCTCGCTCTGGACGAGCGCTTGCATCGAGGCCGCGAGGATGTCCAGGGCCGAACTGTCGTCATCGAAGGAGGAAGACGTGGCCGAGAGCCTTGCCACCCTCTCGTACTTCTGCTCAAGCAGTTGCGGCGCGGCGCTTGGCTGTGCGACAAGCATTTTAGAGCTGGCATAATTCCTGCGCACCGAGACGTCCTGGCCCTGCGACTGCTCGAAATTCACCTGGAAAGGCATCCCGCCTTCGCCCGATTGCCTGACGCCGGAAAAATACAGGAGGTAGGCGAACCTTGCCGCGAACAGTACTGCGAATAGCGATGCTGCCGCGATTATGACAATACGCGTACGCCTTTTCATGGTTGCTGTCCTTTCAGGCCGCGCCGTATCACTTGACGCTTTTTTTCACGTTCTTATCCTCTTCCAGGCGGAAAAGCACGATTCTCCGTATCAAATCCAGAGGCATGGGCTTGTCGAGCGGGAACTGCACCGAACCCTTTCCCCTGACGAAGGATGACAGCTCTTCATCGAAAGCGGCCGTTCCGCTGGGTGTCGGGTATAGGCCGACGTGATGCGCATAGCCCGCAAAATGTATCAAATTCTTGTTCATGGTATACGTAGGCATTTTATAGCTTATCCTTTCCGTGGCATCGGGAGCCGTTTCCATGATGACTGCCCGAATTTCCTGGAGGACCGCCTGCACGTCGGCAGGAAACTGCTTGATATACGCATCGACCATCGATATACCGGCAGCCCTGTCATTCATGATGACGCTTTCATAGCGGAAGAAGCTCCAGTTCCAGCCCGGAGAAGTCGTGTTCGACGCCGAGTTCGTCGAGGATCTGAGATATCTGTCCGCGGTGATGTATTCCGTGAACCAGCAGATGGTCGAGCATGATGTGCAGAGGAACCGCGCCAGGTTTCCCGCCGTACCAATCGAGCTTGATGGGGATAGAAAAATCTTTTTCTGCGAGCGATTCGACGAAAGCCACTGTCGCACCGTCGACTACTGCAAAATCTGTGGATACCTGGGCCCATTGCGAAACGGAAAGCGGAGGCTTGGGGATCGATACCTTCCTGCCGGGTTCGAGGAATGCCAGCTTTTCGGGCCGATCGCCGAGCGAGGCCCTGAAGAGGCCGTGAAAGTAGGTCATGCCTTCGAGCAGATGAACAGCCAGACCGGAAAGGCTCCCGTAGTAGCTTTTCCGGTTCTCCTCCCTGGCTTCATTCGACAATCCGCCGAGCAGGGACAGCACCGAGGCGTCCGCCCTCCTGGAATATCGTGCAAACATGAGCATGGTTTCCTTCATCGTCCACCTCTCGAATGCTTTGGTGAATAGAATTGTAGCACCTGCGTTTCGGTACCGCTATTCATTTTCAGGGAATCCATGCCGGATGGTCGTGGCCATTCGCTGGACGGGATAGCGGCCCTGTCAGGCGTTGGGCTGGCGGCACTGTCCAACGTCGGGTAAGTGGCGATCAATAGGTCGATTTCGCTCGTGACGAGAACAGCGGCAGGCGCGGAAGCTTGGTCGGCACGCTTGCCTTCAAGGGCGGCTTCTCCGGAAACCCGCTGCGCGCCGTCTGATGGTCGCGGCAGCGGGATGGATCACCACTTGTTCCCGTGGCCGTTCGATATCACCCGGCCTTCAATTACTATTCCCCTGAGGTCGGCATTGTTGCCATAGATGTAGACGTTTCCCGTCACGTACAGCTGCCGGAGCACGCAGTCATTGCCGTCGATGCGGATGTCTCCGTCTATGACCGTCCAGTCGTGGCCCTTGCCGGACAGCCGGACCTTGTTTGCGCTGATCGTAAAATAACCGCGGTAGGTGCCGGTCTCGAGGTGGAACGAACCCCGGTCGTGGAAGGGACTGACAGACTTTTGGGGGCCTACCGGCTTTCCGTGGGGATTGACGCGCGCCTTGGTCCGCCCTACGCCTATCGAGAAGGAATCGAGCGAAACACAACTGCCAAGTGTGAAGCCAATCGCGAGCAGGAAGAAAAGTGTTCGTAGCGATTTTCTTATATTCATGCTCATATTATATATCATTTACCTCTAAATACATATATAAATGACAAATATATCAAAATTAATTATTTCAAACATACAAGCGCTCGAACAGGGCCCGGATGTCGGCCGATTCGCGGAGTATGTTCAGCGCCAGGTCCGAATGTCCCTTGGCGTAACCGTTGCCGACGATCAACTCGATGTCCTTGCCGACTCCTTCCGCGCCGAGGGCTGCCTTGGTGAACGAGGTTGCCATCGAGAAGAAGTAAATGAGTCCCTGTCCCTTGGTGATGAGGATCGACGTCATCTCGGTGTTGGGAACGTTGACGTTGTTGATAGTTACGTCGCAGCCGCGCTCGCCTGTTATCGCTATTACCCTGTGGTACACGTCGATGGCGTCAGTGGCATCGGCGACTATCACGTCTGTCGCCAGCTTCATGTCGACGATGCGTTTCGCGTTCGACTCGGAATACTCGACGACGATGACCTTGCCGTACGGCCCGACGTTCTTCATCGCCTGGTAGCAGCACAGGATGCCCGACTTGCCGCCGCCCCCGATTATGCAGACGGTGTCTCCTTCCCTGACCAGTCGGTCGACCTGCGCGGGAGCGCCGGCCACGTCCAGGACGGCGAGCGCCAGTTTCTCGGGAAGATCCGAAGGGACGATGGCGTAGATGCCGCTCTCGAACAAGATGGCCTGGGCGTCGA
Organism: Spirochaetae bacterium HGW-Spirochaetae-7; assembly: GCA_002839245.1. Lineage (GTDB taxonomy): Bacteria > Spirochaetota > Spirochaetia > Treponematales > UBA12059 > SZUA-370. The sequence continues at coordinate 3,159 of PGXR01000091.1, forward strand.
CGTCGACCTGGTCGCTGTCCGGATCGAGATGCCTAATCCTGGCTATCTTCAGGGGCGTCAGCGAGAGGGACACCAGCGTCGCTATCCTGTCGCCTGCCTTGAGCTTCTTGCCAGGATACTCCGGACCGATCTCCCGCACCGTACCGATGAGCATGCCGCCGGATCCGGTGACCGGGTTCTGCATCTTGCCGCGCTCGGCTACGATCGACATGATCATCAGCTCCATCTTCGCGGCGTCGCCGCCGCAGGAAGAACGAATCTGCGTGTAGCTAGCCGAGTCGATGTTGAGGGTGCTCACGTCGATAAGGACCTCGTTGTCGTAAATCGTCATCGTGTTGTCGATCCGCTGTGCCGGCTGTGGCAATATCCCCTTAGGCTCGATCACGCGATGGCTTCCGTATCTGCATCCTTTTCCAATGCTCATGTCCCGGCCTCCCCGCCCCTCTGGGCGCATGTCGATAATACCAGCGCTATCTGGCCTGTGCAATGAAAACAGCGCGGGGCAGAGGCGAGACTTCCAGACGCAAGAAACGCTAGAATGTCCAAGAAACTTGCCGAACGAGGAGCCCGACGTGACACGCTACCCGGATGCCTTCATCCACGATATTCCCAAGTCAGACCTCCATGTACACCTTGACGGCTCGCTCAGGCTTGGCTCGCTCATCGACATGGCAAGGAAGGCAAGAATCGAGTTGCCGTCCTATACCGAGGCGGGGATGCGCGAGCTTGTCTTCAAGGACAGCTACGCTGACCTTCCCGAATACCTCCGCGGTTTCGGCTATACCTGCGCCGTACTCCGGGACACGGAAAACCTCGAGCGCGCAGCGTACGAACTTGCGATGGATTGCATGGAAGAAGGCGTCTGCTACATGGAACCCCGTTTCGCGCCGCAGCTTCTGATGGACAACAAGTCCATGACGATGGCCCGAACCCTGGAGTCGGTAGACAAAGGCCTCAGGCGCGCCAAGGCCGAAAACAACGCAAGGGCTGAGGTCAAGGCAGGCAGCCTCCCTCCATTCGACTACGGGATCATCGCCTGCGCCATGCGCATGTTCGGCGCTTCGGGTTTCTCGCCCTATTACGACGCATTCTATGGGCTCCACTGCAACTCGGCTCCCGAAGAGGTCACCAGGATGGCTGCCGTCGAACTGGCCCGGGGCGTCGTCCGCGTACGGGACGAGCTAGGCATACCCATCGTAGGCTTTGACATAGCCGGGCAGGAAGCGGGGTATCCTGCGGACAATTTCACCGAGGCCTTCGACTACGTTCACAGGAATTTCATGCACAAGACGGTCCACGCGGGAGAGGCCTACGGAGCCGAGAGCATATTCCAGGCCATTACCGACCTGCATGCGGACCGCCTCGGCCATGGCTATTCCCTGTTCGACGTCGACAAGGTGACCGCGCCCGTCAGCGAAGACAGGCTACTGTACACCGAGCGGCTCGCTTCGTTCATCGCCGACCAGCGCGTGACCATCGAGGTCTGTCTTACCAGCAACCTGCAGACCAAACCGGAGCTCAATGACCTGCGGCAGCACTCTCTCGGAAAGATGCTCGAGCGCAGGCTCTCCGCGACCCTCTGCACCGACAATCGGCTCGTTTCCAATACGACGGTCTCCAGGGAGATACGGCTAGCCGTCGACAATTTCGACATTGGCCCGAAGACACTGAAAAACATGATAATCTACGGCTTCAAGAGAAGCTTCTATCCTGGTTCCTACACCGAAAAGCGGGATTACGTCAGGCGCGTGATATCTCGTTACGAGGCCGTAGCTATAAAGCACGGCATCGATGAAACGGCCGAATAGCGGAATGCGGTTCAAGGCACCAGTGACGCCCGTCCTCAGGATAGCCACCTTCAACGCGGAGAATTTCTACATGCTCCTGGACCGTGACTATTCGCCGGTGGAATTCGCAGCCCTGTCCAACGTCGAATACCTGGCGATGAATACGTCGATTTTCAATTCCAACAAGGACCTCGACAAGATCGCCGACATTGCCCGGACCATCCTGTCTGAGGATTTCGATTTCGTCGCATTGTGCGAAGTCGGCGGCATGGAGAGCCTGGTCAATTTCAACCGGTATTTCCTGGAAGACCGCTACGAATGCCATCTGCACGAGGAGAACAGCAGGCGCGGCATCTTCGTCGGCGCCCTCGTCAGGCAGGGGAAATTCACCAGGGTCAGCGCCAGGAACATGCAGGGCGACTTTTCCAGAAACCTGCTGCGCGTCAGCCTTACGGCCGGTACTGTCGCGATGCAGTTTTTCGTGGTCCACCTTAAATCGCTTCTCGGGCAGGACCTGGGAATCGAGAAGCGCATCAAGGAAGTTGCAGAACTATCCGCCATGGTCAGACTCAGGAATTGCGTGGTGCTCGGCGACTTCAACGGTATCCTCATACGCGGCGAGCAGCAGTTCGAATACGAGCCATTTCTCGCCTTGCCGTTCCGCGACGTCCTCGAGGCGCGTGCCGTGCCGCCCGGTTCCCGCTTTACCCACTACTATTTCCGCGGCGGGCCGAGTTTCAACCAGCTCGACTACATCTTCTGCTCCAACGACATAGACATCCTGGACGGCGGCACGATGGCCGACGCCATACCGGTCAACTTCGAGGAGCGCTCGCGGCTTCCTTCCGACCATATATTCCTCAAGGCGACGATCAGGCCGAACTGAGGCCTGCGTTGCCGCCATGCATGATGCACCAGGTTCGTGAAACTCCGGAAAAAGGGGCAGACGGAATGAACTACATGAATCACACCAAGGCCATCGCCAGAGACGGCGGGACGAGTTTCGGAATCTTCCAGACCGTGGCCAGCGCCGCGGTTTCGGAGATACTGGCCAACCGTGGTTTCGATTGGATACTCGTTGACATGGAACACGGCATGGCGGGCATCGAGACGGCCGGCGACCTTTTCGCCGCTATCGACCGGGGCGGCCCGACGCCGCTGGTACGGGTACCGTCCAACGACCAGGCGACGATCAAGCGCGCACTGGACGCCGGCGCGATGGGGGTGATGATTCCCATGGTCAATACCAGGGAAGATGCGGTCCGTGCCGTCTCATCCTGCAAGTACGCGCCGGCCGGGACCCGCGGCATAGGCCCGGGTAGAGTTTCTCTGTTCGGCATCCGCATGGGTGAATACCTTGCTACCGCCGACGCGCAGGTCATGGTAATACCTCAGGCTGAACACCGCGAGGCCGTGGAACACATCGACGAGATCCTGTCCGTGCCCGGCATCGACGTGATATTCGTGGGGCCGTACGACCTCTCTTGCTCGATGGGCCTGCCCGGGCAGGTCAGCCACCCCGACGTAGAAAAGGCCATAGAGACGGTACTCTCGGCAGCCCGGCGCGCGGGCGTCACGCCGGGCATATTCTGCATGGATGTGGAAGGCGCGCGGCACCGTGCCGCTCAGGGTTTCAGGTTCATTGCCATCGGCCTTGAATCGGTCTTCCTCGACAGGGCCGTAAAAGGGGCCCTTGGACTGCTACGCGGGGACGAGCGGGCAAGCGGGCGGAATGCCTAGCGGCCCAGCCAACCGCCATCGACGGCGATGGTGAAGCCGTTGACGTAATCGGAGGCCCTGGACGCGAGGAAGACGACTGCACCGGCCAGGTCGCAGGGTTCGCCCCAGCGGGCGGCAGGAATGCGTTCAAGTATGGCCGCGTTGCGCCCGGCATCCGCGCGCAGCAGCGCCGTGTTGTCAGTCGCCATGTAGCCCGGCGCGATGGAGTTGGCGTTGATGCCGTACCTGGCCCATTCATTGGCCAGGAGCATGGTGAGGCTCTTGATCCCGCCCTTCGACGCAGTATACGAAGGCACACGTATGCCTCCCTGGAAGCTGAGCATCGAGGCGATGTTTATTATCTTCCCGCCGCTTTTCCGCGCCATGAAGTGTTTTGCGGCAGCCTGGCACATGAAGAATACCGACTTCAGGTTGACGTTCATGACTTCGTCCCATTCCTGTTCGGTAAGGTCGGTGGAGTCATTCCGTTTTATGATGCCCGCGTTGTTGACGAGGATATCCACATGGCCGAACCTCGCGATTGCTCTCTCGAAGATCGCTGGCACGGGTTCTATGGACGCGAGGTCCGCCTGCATGTATTCGAACCTTCGACCGGTCTCCTCGACCCGGGTCTTGGTCTCGTTCGCGTCAGCGCGGTAGCCTACGCCGAATATATCCGCACCTGCCTCCGCGAGCGCGATGGACATTCCTTGTCCCAGCCCCCTGCCGCAACCGGTCACTATCGCGGTCTTCCCGTCAAGTTTGAATGAGTCGAGTATTCCAGCCACTGCAGTGCTCCTATCTGATGTTTTCCGGCGCTACGAAATCCATGTCGTCGAAGGTCTGGTTTTCGCCTGCCATTCCCCAGATGAAGGTATAGCTCGCGGTGCCGACCCCCGAATGGATGGACCAGCTCGGGGAGATGACCGCCTGTTCGTTTGCGACCACCAGATGCCGGGTCTCGGTCGGCGCTCCGTTGAAATGGAATACCCTCGTATCGGCGGCCATGTCGAAATAGAGGTAGACTTCCATCCGTCGTTCATGGGTGTGGCATGGCATCGTGTTCCACACGCTCCCCTTCTCGAGTATCGTCAGGCCCATCACCAGCTGGCAACTCTGGCAGACCGCCGGATGAACGTACTGGTAAATGGTACGCGCGTTCGAAGATTCCGCCGTTCCCATCTTTTTGGGGTTAGCATTCGAAAGGGCTACTTTCACCGTCGGGTATGTATGGTGCGCGGGAGCGCTGACCAGGTAGAACTTGGCCGGCTCAGCCTTGGAGCTGGATTCGAACGACACCGACTTCGTTCCCATGCCGACGTAAGCCCCGTCGCCTTTGAGCACCTCTATGGCCGTGCCGTCGAGGAGGATCCTCCCCGGACCGCCGATATTGATGACGCCCAATTCCCGCCGGGCAAGGAAAAAATCCGTGCCGAAATCCTTTCCGGCCTCGAGCGAAAGAATGTCGTTCGAAGGCATGGCTCCGCCGAAAACCATGCGGTCCTGGTGGCTGTACGTCAGAAGGATTTCATCCTTGGCGAAGATATGCTCCACCAGGAAATTTTTCCGTTGTTCCTCCGTATCGTACGCCTTGGCGTCTTCGGGATGGTTGGAATACCGGATGTCAAGCTTCATTATTCCCCCTTGTATTCGTGGACTCAGACTGCAGCCATTCTCCTGGCTACGTGAACATCGACTTACCAATCGGCTATCGTACCTGGTCTATCCGATCGGACGGAACGAGCAGGACGGGACATCGCAAGCGCGCGACAATGCGGGAAGCCGCGCTTCCGTCCCAGAACGCGTCGAGGCCTGATCTGCCATGAGTCTGGACGATGAACAAGGCTCCGCCGAGGCTCTTCGAGTACGCAGAAAGCGCGCGATCGGGAGAACCGCGAAGCACGCGGTAGTCCACGTCGAGGCCCGCGAAGGCTGGATCGAGCGCGGCTTCGTGTAGGTATTCCCCGGCGGCGATCACCGTCGCCGCGAGCGTCGCTGCGGCGGTCGCGGGCCTGGCACGCGCGAAGCTTGCGGCTCCGGCCTTGAGGCTAGCGCGCTCGTCGACGACCAGGACCAGCTTCACGCAGGCTCCGAGCGCGCGGGCCAAGGTCGATACCTCTATTGAAGGAACGCCATGGCCGCCCGCCCCTTCCGTCGCTACGGCGACCGTCCCGCACGAAGACAGCGCATACCCGCAATCGGCCGGGATTGTCAGGACGGGTACGCCTCCGCGGAACACGGCCCGCTGCGCCACGCTGCCATGAAGGAATCGTCCGAAGCGGTTCCTTCCGTGCGTGGCGAGCACCACCAGGTCAGACCGCAACTCGTCGACGTGCTCGGCTATCGCGACCGCAGCGTCGGGTGACGCCTCGTCATGGACGTGACACGTGACGGCTATCGAGACGGGAGCGGCTGCGACAATCCCATCGAGGTACGCCTTTGCCGATAAGGCATCGGTTAGATGGCGCTCGCCGTGGATTTCGTCCGGCGCCGACTTCTCGACAACGTGGAGCAGCAGCACTTCCGCGCCCATCGACCCGGCCAGGAAGTACGCCGGCGACAACGCCGACTCGGACATGGGAGAACCGTCGAGCGGGACTAGAATCCGCTTCATGCCACCACCCCCTGAATCAAAGGCTGGAGTATCAGGTACAGGTTGAGCGCGACGATGATGGCAGCGACTATTCCCGCCGCGAGCGTGACGAGCGGCTTGCTGGCGAACTGTCCCATCAATTTCCTGTCGGACGTGAAGAGCACCAGCGGGATGATGACGAACGGAAGGCCGAAGCTGAGGAGGACCTGGCTGAGTACCAAAGTCGTGGTCGGATCGAGCCCGATCATGATGACGATCATCGACGGGAGCACGGTGATCCCGCGCCTAAGCCAGACCGGGATGCTCTTCTTCACGAAGCCCTGCATGATGATCTGGCCGGCGCTCGTCCCGACCGTCGACGAAGCCAGGCCCGACGCGAGCAGGGAGAGGCCGAAAATCCAGCTCGAGGCGTTGCCGAGCAGCGGTTCCAGCGTGCGGTGCGCTTCCTCTATCGTCGCCACGCCGACATGTCCGCGGCTGAAGAACGTCGAGGCCGCCATAACGAGCATCGCCGCGTTGACGAAGCTGGCGGCCCCCATGGCGACCAGCACGTCGACCAACTCGAAGCGGAGGAGCTTCCTGATTTGCCCCGGCTCCTTGACCTTGACCCGTCCCTGCGTCAGCGCGGAATGGAGGAAGATAGCGTGCGGCATAACGGTGGCTCCCAGTATTCCCGCGGCCAGTACCACGCTGCGCGGTCCCTGGAAACGGGGCTTTATCATGTTGACGCCTATCGCCATCCAGTCAGGCTTGTCGATGAGTGTCTCGGCCAGATAGCAGATCGCTATGACCGCGAGGAATCCGGTGATGACAGCTTCCAGCGGGCGGAACCCGTACCGTTCGAGGCCAAGGATGAGGAACGTGGCGAACACCGTGAGGATGCCGCCGACTATCAGCGGAATCCCGAAAAGCAGCTGGAAGCCGAGCGCCGCGCCTATGAACTCGGCAAGGTCGGTCGCCATGGCCACGAGCTCCATGAGTATCCACATGATGAATACTACTACGGGATGGAAACGTTCGCGGCACAGCTCGGCGAGGTTGCGCCCGGTCACGATACCCAGCTTGGCCGAGAGCGCCTGTATCAGCATCGCCATGAGGTTGCTGGCGAATATTACCCAGAGCAGCGTATAGCCGAAAGTCGAGCCAGCCTCGATATTCGTGGCGAAATTGCCTGGATCGACGTATGCGATGCTCGCGATGAATGCCGGCCCGAGGAACGGGAGGATGCGCTTGAAGAAACCACCCTTGCCGGTCCCGTCGAGTACCGCCTTTGCGGCCCCGAGTACGGCATCGTCAGCGTTTGCCAGACCCGTGTTCTTTTTCACAGGGGAATCGTAACGGCTGCGGAACCGGCATGCAATAGGCAACCTGGATGCCTTGAAGCCAGATATCAAGGTGGGCTACTATCCGGGAGGAGGATCCGCCGTGTGAAGAAAGACGCTGTCCTGGTAGTCGTTTCGTACGCCTTGATCTATGTGGTGTGGGGTTCGACGTATTTCTTCATCAAAGCCGCCGTTGCGACGATTCCTCCGACAATCGTCGTCGGCATCAGGTTCCTGTCCGGCGCCCTGCTGCTTGCCGTCATCGCGCGTCTTCGAGGCGGACTCAGGCGGCTTCCTGACTTGAAGGAAATCGCGGGAGCCGCCCTGATCGGCATGCTCCTGCTTCTGCTGGGAAACGGTCTGGTCACGTTCGCCGAAAGGACGATACCCAGCTGGACGGCGAGCGTCGTCATCGCGTGTATGCCAATCTACGTGGCCTTCTTCAACCTGCTGCTGTATCGCGCGAAGGTGTCGCCTATCAGGTTGCTCGGCGCGTTCGCCGGCGTCGCGGGCGTGGGCCTGCTGCTGTTCCAGGGGTCGAACCCGGTCGACCATATCGGTACCGGGATGATGCTCGCGATAGCCGGGGCTCTTTCCTGGGGCTTCGGGACGAGCATCGCCAAGTCGCTGCCGAAGCCGGCGGATGTATTGGTATCGACGTCGATACAGATGATCGTGGCCGGGACCGCGGCCCTCGTCATAGGAGCCGCTTCGGGGGTGGATATCCCGTCATCGATCGCCCACGCCTCCGCATGGTCTATCTTCTCGCTGGCGTACCTCGCCGTTTTCCCTCGTTATTCTTCGCGATCGGTTCTCCGCTGGTACTCGCGGGTCTCGTGACCATACTGTATGGCGACGCGATCAAGGACCGGATAGCGGAACGCTTCGAGGCCAAGGCGGATTGAGGGCCCGGGCGTCGGTCTGCCTCCCGCGCCCAGCGGATCGATGGATTTGATCGACGCGGGAGGATTTTGCCTACCGAATGTTCTTTTCCAGCAAGCGGTCCTTGTACATCACGTGACCCGTCGCCGGTCTGGTCTTCCCTCCGATCGTATCCTTGTTTATATAGACGGTGAAAAGAAAGATTTCGCTTCCTGTCTTGACCGCGACCTGAGAGTAAAGGCTGTCGGTGACGCGATGCTGCGTGGCTGTCTTCGTGGTGTCGGTCCACTCGATCACACTCTCCCGCTGCCAGTCGGGCCTGGTGATGTTCACCTTCACGATGGTCGCTGCGGGTGCTTCCTTCATCACGACCGATCGTATCAGCCGCCTTACTTCTTCAGCATCCGGCTTCTTATAGACGTCGATAGCCATTACGCGATTTTCAAGGATCGTCCGGTCAGCTTCCTCCAGGCTTTTGTCCAGGCCAGCTTTCTTGCTGTTGAGAATTCTTGCCAGATCGGAACCGGGGAACAGCAGGTTTGACTGTTCAACCAACAATGAGACGCGCGCCTGGACATCTCGCGAGAGCGCGACCGTCTTGCCCTCGGCCTGCCGCGCCTTCATCCATGCGATCGCTTCGTCCAGGTATTTCGCGGCTTCTTCCGGTATCCTGTCCCGGCTCTGCTCATAATTCAGGATGGCGACACGAATATCGTATTCGGCTTGTCGTAGTTCGAAATGATCATCCTTGTTGATACCCGTTTGCAGGAATTCATCATAGAGCGTTTTTGCCGCCTCGTAGTTCTTCTTTTCTGAAATGATCTGGTCGATATTTCCCGTTGCCCCGAAAAAACCCTTGGAGCCGACATTTGAGTCGGTCTTGTATGCGGCGAGTCGCCTTGCCCAATCGACGAGCACCTGCTCGCTAGCTTTGGCCGCGGAGGCAGCAGCCGCCTGCGTCTGCTGCTTGCCTGATTCAGCCGCCACGAGTGCCGCACTCACCTCGGCTATCCGCTTTTCGGCGGCCTGAACATCAGGGTGGGATGCCGACTCCGGGTAGGATTTCTTTATCTCACCCATCATCTCGACAGCACGGTCGAAATCGTTCCGATTGATGGAACCGCTTTTCAGCCGCGTCTCGACGTTCTTGAGATATCCCTCTATCTTGGTAAGACGGCTGACTACTCCTCCAGGCAGTTTTGTCTGGGAAGCGATCGGCCCGGCCGATCCCAGCATAAGCGCCAGCGTGACGAACAAGAAACGATCCAATCGTATCGACATGTCTCACCTCCGGAATATCACGAAAACCGATCGGATAGACTTCATTGCATCCAACGACAAATTATTTTTCCACTTCATCAGTCTAGACTATCAGTTTTCTATGCCCGGCGACGCCGGATACGATGATTTTCAGCTACGCCCTGATACTTGTCAAACACTATTTCCGGCAATCGCGATGCACACTGACGATTATATGACGGAAATATGGACCGGCTTCGCGCATCTACCAGCAGAAGCGTCGCGACTGTAATCGCGTCGCGACTGTAATCGCGTCGCGACTGTAATCGCGTCGCGACTGTAATCGCGTCGCGACT
>PGXR01000092.1 GCA_002839245.1 Spirochaetae bacterium HGW-Spirochaetae-7
ATGTCCACCGGGTGCTGCCAGGCAAGCGTATCCTGATCGTTGGCTCCGGCAATGTCGGTGTCATCGTCGCGTACCAGCTGATGCAGGCCGGGGCGGACGTAGTCGCGGTCATCGAAGCGGCTCCGGCGCTCGGGGGCTACGGCGTGCATACGGCGAAAGTCGCCAGGGCCGGCGTTCCGTTCTACTGCGGCACGACGATAGTGCGTGCGGAAGGCGAGGAATCAGTCGAGAGGGCCATCATCGCGGACGTGGATGCGGGTTTCAAGCCGATCCCCGGAACGGAACGTACCCTCGAGGTCGATACCATCTGCCTGGCCGTCGGGCTTACACCGTCGGTCGAGCTAGCGAGCCTCGCGGGCTGCCGCATGATATTCGTGCCCGAGCTTGGCGGGCACATGCCTCTCCACGACGAATTCATGAAATCGACGGTCGAGCCCGTATACGTCGTCGGCGATATCGCCGGCGTCGAGGAGGCGAGCACCGCGATGGAGGAAGGCCGGCTGGCCGGGATCCATGCCGCGTGGACGCTCGGGTTCCTGTCCCGCGAGGAAATGGAAACACGTACGGAAGAAACCAGGCTCAGGCTGCGCGCATTGAGGCAGGGAGCCTTTGGTGAAAAGCGCTTCAAAGCCAAAAGCCGTGTCGTCGCCGAGAAGGAAGATGTATGAACGATGACAAGACACTGAAGGTCAAAGGCGCGCCATCGCTGGCGGAGCTGCGTGCGGCAGGCATGCTGCCTTCTGTGGAGGACCTTTCTAAGGGTGCCTGCCTCTGCATCGAATGCGTCGAGGAGATTCCGTGCAATCCCTGCGAGACATCCTGTCCCCAGGGGGCCATCGCGGTGGGTACGCCCATCACTAACCTGCCCGTGCTCGACGGCTCCAAATGCACCGCGTGCGGTCTATGCATAGCGGCGTGCCCCGGCTTGGCGATCATGATGAAGGACGGTTCGGGCGACGAGGCGGTAATACGATTCCCGTACGAATACTTCCCCTTGCCGGAGGTCGGACAGAAAGTGACGATGTGCGACCGCATGGGGAAGGCGGTGTGCGTAGGAACGATCAAGCGTGTTGATACCCCCAAGCGCAATGACCGGACGGCCGTTGTGACGGCAGCGTTCGACAAGTCGATGATAGCGGAAGTCGTTTCTATGGTCAGGTTGAATCGGACCTAGCGCCGAAGCCGCGAGGCACCCGGAAAATGCACTGAAAGGCGGGCCGGGAACGGTCCGCCTTTCCTCGAATGTTGCCTTTCTGTATCAGGTGCCGCGCAGTTCGAAGATCCGTATTCCCTCGACCGGGAAACGTTCCTTGACGGCTGCTACGACGTCTCGGACTTTTTCCGACAGGCTGTCTTCGACATACGCGACAAGGATGAAATTCTCTTCGGGCCATGTTGCCGTACCGAGCCTGCGCGACCTCCGGCCCCTGCCATGCACGACGGGAACGACCGTATAATAGAAGTCGTCAATCGCGTCTTCGAGGCTTCCGGCTATCTCCTCCTGGACGGAGCGGTTGGCGATGATCTCGAATCTCGTCATTTCGCGGCCTCCATTATTTTCTTGCCCCTCTTTTCATTGAAGAACGAGTACATCACCGGAATGAAGAAGAGGGTGATCAGCGTGGAGGAGCTTAATCCCCCGAGCACCGTCAGGCCTATGGGTTGTATCATCTGCGAATTCTCTCCTCCTGAGAACGCCATGGGCATCAGCCCGAGTATCGTCGTCAGGGTCGTCATGAGGACAGGGCGCAGCCGCGAGGCGCCGCCCTGTATGCATGCTTCGCGCACGGGCATGCCACGCGCCACGAGCAGGTTGGTGTAGTCCACCAGCACGATCCCGTTGTTCACCACGATGCCGACGAGCATGACCACGCCTATCGCCGTGAACATCGTCAAAGGCTGCCGGGTGATGGCGTATACGGCCACGACGCCGATGACGAGCAACGGTATCGTGAACATGTTGATCAGCGGATCCCGGAACGATTCGTACTGGCCGGCCATTACGCCGAAGACGAGGAGCAGGGCCATCGTCACTATCATGATGAATACGTTGCCCGTCTCGACGATGTTGTTCCAGGTTCCCTCGTACGCGAGGCTGATGCCTTCGGGGATGACCATGGTGTCGGCTATCAAGGCCTGGATGTCGGCCTCGACGTCTCCCGGGCGCCTGTCAGTCGCTATGCCGGCGGTGATGTGGATGACCCTGTTCTGGTTCTCCCGCGTGATGCTCACCGGCCCGACTCCCTTCTCGAGCCGCGCGAAATTCGCCACGGCGACCCGGCCGCTCGTCCCCTTGACGTAGATGCGTTCGAGGTCCGGCACCTTCATCCTGTCCGATTCCTGCAGGAACAGTATCACCGAGTTCTCGTCGCCGTTGGACCTGTACGTCGTCGCGGTCGCGCCGGCGACGCTCGCGTATATCTCCTTGGCCACGGCCGACACGGTCACCCCGAACGAGTATACGCGTTGCCTGTCGATGACCACCTCTACCTGCGGAAGGCCTTCCTTTAGGCTCATGGCGACGTCCTTGACGTCGTGTACGCTGTCGTTCAGGAGGTCGACCACGGTGTGCGCCATGGCTATGCCGGCAGTCAGGTCCTGCGTCCGTATCGCGATATCGATATCCGAGCCTCCGCCCATCTGCCGGAAGCGCCCGAGCGAGAAGTTGAACGTCGCGTTCGGGAAATCCCCGAAGTGGGCCCGGAGCTTGGCCTTGATTGTCTCCGCGTCGTCGATGCGCTCGGCGAAGGCCGGAAGCTGTATTGCCAGCTGGCCCGTATACGAACTCTGGCCGCGGCCCACCGTCGTGATGACATCCTTGACGCCCAGCGCCTCGGTTAGCGCGGCGTTTTCGAGCTCGAGCATGACCGCCTTGGTGACATCCAGTTTCGTACCTATCGGCAGGCTGACGTTGAGTGTTATCGAATCGTCGGACGATGTCGGCAGGAGGTTGATGTTCATCTTGGGGATCAGCGTCAAGCTGACGAGGAACGTCCCGAGGACGATGAGGACGGTCGTCGGCCGATGATGGATGGCGGCAGCAAGCGCCTTGCGGTAGGCCTTGTTCAGGCCTTCGATCGCTCCTTCGATCTTCGTATCCAGGAAGATCAGGACGCGGTTCCGGAGCGGCTTCTCCTTGCGCGTCGACAGCGGCAGGTAGGTGCTCGCGAGTACCGGTATGAGGAATATCGCGACGAAGAGGCTGGACAGCAGCGCGATCACTATCGTGAAGATCATGTCGGTGAACAGCTGGCCCAACATGCCCAGCTTGTGCTTGAAGAATAGTACCGGGATGAACACGAATATCGTCGTGAGGTTGGACGAAATGATGGCTGACATCATCTCCTGGCTTCCGAGCACTGCGGCGACTTTAGGATTGGCGCCGCGCTCCCGGTATTGGTATATGTTTTCCAGGATGACTATCGACGCGTCGACTATCATGCCTACGCCGAGTATAAGGCCGGTCATGGTCATCATGTTCAGCGTTATTCCGGCGAAGTACATGGCGAGCAGCGTAACGAGTATCGAGAACGGTATCGAAATGCCGATGATGACGGTGCTCTTGACGGTTCGAAGGAACAGGAAGAGTATCATCATGGCCAGCAACGCCCCCTGCCACGCGGACGCAAGCAGGTTGTTGATGGTCCCGCGGATCTGGTCCGTCATGTCCGATACTATTTCCATGCTGACGTCGTCGGGGAGCAGACGCTGAATTTCCTTCATCTTCGCGTAGACGCCGTCAGCAGCCTTGACCGTGTTCGTGCCGCTCCGCTTGGACAGCGAAACATAGACGCCGGGTTCACCGTTGACGTATACCACGGAACTCTCGTCGGCATAACCTTCGAAGACCCTGCCCAGGTCGGACAGGCGGACGCCGTAGCCGTCTATCGTGGCGACGACGGTGTCGGCTATTTCGGCGACGCTCCTGTATTCGCCGGTCGTCCTGATGAGGTAGTCCTTCGTTCCTTCGCCGATACTGCCGCCCCCGAGTTCGACATTCTGCGAAGCGAGCCCCGTCGACACGCCGGTGATCGTCAGTCCGTAGGCGTCGAGCCTGTTCTGCGACAGTTCGACCCGGACGATCCTGGCGCGCCCTCCGTTGACGTCCGCCTGCGCGATACCGTCGACTTGCTCCAGGTACGGCTGGATGTATTGTTCGGCCAGGACCTTGAGGTCTTCAGCCGTCCGCTTGCCGGAGACGGCGATGCGTATTATCGGCATGTCGTCGGCGTTGAATTTGAAGATGCGCGGAGAACCGGCACCGTCGGGCAGCGAATTGCGGATGCTGTCCAGCTTGTCGCGGATGTCGTTGGTCGCGTTGTCCAGGTTGACTTCGTACCCGAATTCGAGCGTGAGCCTGCTTGAGCCTTCGCTCGATGTCGATGTCAGCGTCTGGAGGCCGCTCACGTTTATCAGCGCGCTCTCCAGCTTGGCGGTAAGCGATTTCTCCACCGATTCCGGGCTCGCGCCCGAATAGCTGGCGCTGACCGAGAGCACCGGTCTCTCCGTGTTCGGCATGAGGTCAAGCGCGATGCCCGACACCAGGTATAGGCTCGTTATCATGATGAGCGAGAAAACTATCGCGACCAGTACCGGCCGCCCGACGACGTTCTTGGCGATGCTCATGGCACGACCACCTTGTCCGCCACCACCTTGATCCTTGCGCCGTCGGTCAGCACGGCCGCGCCTTCGACCACCACGATATCGCCCTCCGACAGTCCGGACCGCATCTCCGCCATTCCGTCGACGGTCACGCCCACGTCGACCCGTCGCTTGGCTACGGTATTGTCCTGACCCACCACGTAGACGTAGTCGCCGGTCGAGTCGCTGACGATGGCGTTCTCTGAAATGGTGAGCCTGCCGGCGTACGTCACCGTATTCAGCTTGATCCTGGCGAACATGCCGGCGTTGATGCGATCGTCTGATCGGTCGAACGACAGGCGAATTTCCTTGGTGCGGGAAGTCGAGTCGACGACCGGCGATACGCGGGTGACCGTCGCGGCGAACTTGACGCCCGGATAGGCCTCCAGCGATACCACGGCCTTGAGGCCGGTCCGGAGCAAGCCAACCCAGCGCTCGGCAATCTTCGCGCTCGCCTGGAGGCCATTCGCGTCCAGGATCCCTATCTTCGCGATAACCGACGAAGCGCCGACCTTGGAACCGACCGCGAGCGGGAGCGACGTGATCGTGCCGGAGATAGGGGCGTACACCGGGTTGAGGGCGTATGTGCTGCCTGGCGTGCTGAGGTCGATTTCTGCAATCAGTTGGCCCTGTTCCACTTTCG
Source organism: Spirochaetae bacterium HGW-Spirochaetae-7 (assembly GCA_002839245.1). Lineage (GTDB taxonomy): Bacteria > Spirochaetota > Spirochaetia > Treponematales > UBA12059 > SZUA-370. The sequence goes on from PGXR01000092.1 coordinate 5,285, forward strand.
AGCCAAGCAAAGTGCGTATCGAGACCAGTTTTCCGGATGCGTATGGATTCACCTCGACCGTGGAGTCAACCACGATATCCCCGTTGGTCTCGAGGTAATCCTGTATTGTCCCGAGCTTGACGACCTCGGTCCTGACCGAGAATGTGGAGGCAGTCGCTGGCCTTTGCGAGCGTGCGGGGTTCTTGCCGCCGGAACTGCCTGCAGCGACTGTCACGCCCGGGGTTCCCGTGGGAGGACCGGCTGGAAGGCCGGCGGCGGCCGTCTGCCCCGATCCTCCGGCGCCTTGCTTCGCGGCCCCGGGAACGAGCAGTATCGCCGCTATCGCAACGGCGAATATGATGACTATGACGATGTTTCGTTTTTTCATGACTGCCTCCCGAGCGTTCCGAACGGTACGCCCAACGCGTATTCCAGGTCGAGCACCGCTGAAATCAATGTATTCATCTGTGAGAGCACCTGCATCCTTGCCGACTGCAAGTTGTCCTGAGCGTTCTGCACTGCAAGGACATCCTTCGTCCCGAATCGATACGCTTCGTCCGTCAGGGCGTAGGTGCGCTCGGCGAGTGTCACGTTCAGTCGCAAGGCCCTGAGCGAGCCGCGTGCCTGGGCTATCCGCCTGGCCAGCGATTTCGCGGACAGCCCTGCGCCTATCCTGGCCTCGGCAAGCTTGCTCTCGGCGGTGGCGACCGAATCTGCGGCGACTGCCGCGGCCTGGCGTTCCTGCGACCAGGGCAGGAGCTTGTCGGTCGAGAAGCTCAGCACCGCTGAAACGGAACCGGAATCCTTCGACGTATCGTTCGACCAGGTGGGCCGGTACGACATCGACAATGAAAGCCCAGGGGAATAGACCGCCCTGTCCGCAGCGGCTTTTCGAGTCCTGGCAAGCGCCAGGGCTGCCGCGAGCATGGTAACGGCCGGGGACTTGTCCTTTGCCGAGTATACCGTCTCCTCCGATGGAGCTGCCGTCGTATCGGAAATAAGCGCCGTCGCGGTATCAAGGGAGTCCGAAAACGAAAGAGCTTGATCCTGGGCCATCCCCATGAGCTGCCTGAAATCGGCAAGCTGGTTTTCGTATGTTACCTGGGCGCTCGCGAGCGTCGGCTTGATCTTCTCGAGCGCTACAAGCGCCGTCAGCGAATCAAGCTCGGGAGCGAGGCCCGCCTTCCTCCGTACTTCCGCCTGGTTGTAATTATTCTGCGCCGTCTCGATGCTTCGTTCTATCACGAGCATGCTCTCGCGTGTGAGCAGAATGGAGTAATACGCCTTTCGCACGGAGAGTTCAACGTCGCGTCGGGAGACCTGGAATGCCAATCCGGCGGAATCATACTGTGATCGAGCCACCTGCATGGATCCCATGACCGCGGTCGAGAGCGATATCCCGGCGCTTGCGGTTCCGTAGTACGATTCCCCGCTACCCGTAGACCCGGGGCTTGGGACATTGGGACGTGACGCGCCAGCGCCGACGGACAGGCTTGGCAACAGTCCGTTCCATGACACGTCCAGGGTGCGCTTGGCCGTGTCGAGGGCAATACTTGATTGGACGAGGCTTGCGTTGTTGGCGAGCGCCAGTCTGACAGCCTCCTCTACTCCGAGCGTCTCCTGGGCCCAGGCTGCCATCGCGAGATATGGAAGGACTGCGAGGATGAGCACGATTCTTTTCATATGAAAGCACCTCCGGTACGGTTTTGCCATGCCACAGGAGCATACGGCTTCGACTCGGGAGTCACCAATAGACGACTGATGAAGCGTTGATAATTTCCTGTTATATATATGCCAGGTGCCAGGCCCCATCGTTGCCGCCCCGGATGCTGGTGCGTATACTTCGAACCATGATAGCAAGCGCGAGGGACAGGGTTCGATGAAAGCCAGGGTCCTGATCGTCGAGGATGTGCCCGAACTCTCCGATCTTGTTGCTCTGTACCTGTCCAGGGAAGGGATGGAGACCAGGGTGGCCGAATCTGGCGAGGCAGCGATGTCAATCCTGCAGGTGCGCGGCCCCGGGGAATTCCATCCAGACATTATCATCCTCGACATCAACCTGCCGGGCATGGATGGATTTGAATTCCTCCATGAATACAGGAAGACCGGAACGAGCCCCGTGCTGATAGTCTCCGCCCGGGATGCCGACGAGGACGTCATCGCGGGTCTTGGCTACGGTGCTGACGAGTTCGTCACCAAGCCGTTCTCTCCGAGAGTGCTCGTCGCTCGCGTCCGCGCGATGCTCAGGCGCGTCCAGGATATTCCGGGCCAGCGGGATTCGGGTGCCGTCCGATTTGGCCAATTCTCGCTCGATCTCGAAGCCTGCATCTTCAGGCGCCGCGAAGAAAGGATACCGCTGTCCGCCAAGGAATTTGCGGTATTGTCGTTCCTGGTGACCAACTCCGGCAAGCCGCTTTCCCCGGAGACAATATATTCCGCGGTGTGGAAGAACGCGTACGGGGATATCACGGCAGTCGCGGTGTATATCCAGCGCCTCAGGAAGAAAATCGAGGAGGATCCTGCAACTCCTCGCCATATCGAGACGGTCCATGGCATGGGCTATCGGTTCATGCTGATTCCCGAAGAAGCCGGAACGCCATGAAAATCCGGACGCAGTTCTACATCCTTGCGGTGGGTATCGTCGTCGTGCCACTGCTGGTATTTACCGGCCTGTACGCCTTGCAGCGGAGTCGGGAGTCGGTTGCCGTCACGATTCCGGGTTACGATGAGGTAGAAAGGCTTGCCGGCGGCACGATAGACAGGAAATCCTGGGAACGGCTCGCCGACTTCATCTCGCACAAACCGCCGTCAATGGAAATTACCGTGCTCGATGTGGACAGGAGCATCGTTTTCTCGACGATAGAGGAGCACCAGGTCGGTACTTCGATGTCTGACGGAGACCTGCTTTCTTACATTCGCCAGACGAGCGGTAACTACATGTACCAACTGGACGCACCGGTACGTGTCGGTGAAGGCGGCTTCCTCGTCCTGACGAGGATACAGCGAGGCGAGCATGGTCTGCCCAACCCGTTCAGGTGGTTTTTTACCACGCTTGCCGAGCTACTCGCCGCCCTGTTCCTATTTTCAACGGTCATGTCAGTACTGATAGCCCGATCCATCACCGAATCGGTGCGATCGCTTGACGATGCCACCAGGCGGATTGCCTCGGGCGAGTTCGATGGGGTCATTGCGGTGAGGGGCTCGAACGAGATGACTTCGCTTGCTTCGTCTCTAAATTCCATGAGGCTAGCGCTCAAGGACGAGCAGGCGCGCCGCTCCCGGTTCATCATGGGCGTGACGCACGATCTGAAGACGCCATTGGCGCTTATCAAGGGTTATGCCGAAGCCATAGGCGACGGAATGGCGGACGGGACACAGGATCGCGACCGTTATGTCGGAATCATCGCCGCAAAGGTCGATCAGCTTGCGGGTATGATCGACGACCTGATGGAGTTCGTACACGTCGATACCGGCGAATGGCAGCGACGGCTGGAGCCGGTAGCCCTGGCGCCGTTGTTGGTGAACCTGTGCAGGATGATCGAAGCGGATGCCGACCTGTTGCGGAGAAGGGTCGAGTCGTCCATCGACCTGCCCGGAGATATTTCGGTGGCCCTGGACGAACGACTCGTGACACGCGCGCTCGAGAACATCGTCAACAACGCGCTCCGGTACACGTCCGAAGGCGGACTCGTCCGCATAGCCGCACGGACTGAACCAGGCTGCGTGGTCATCGAGATTTCCGACGACGGACCGGGAATAGACAAACTGGATATTCCCTACATCTTCGATCCTTTCTACCGGGGGAGCGCATCGCGTCGTGAGCAGGGGATGGGACTCGGACTTTCAGTAGCCAGGGGTGTCGTGGAATCCCATGGCTGGACTATTGCCGTCCGTTCAAGCAAGGACGACGGCAGTGTATTCAGCATACGCATTCCGCTTGGTCGACAGAACGTAGCAGCCGTGCATAAGTGACGCTTGCTACCGTCGTCATGCCACTGTACGATACTGCAGGCCGATACGATCGGCACCGCGGGGGAATACAGCATGTACTTCAACGAACTGGTCGCGTCATACGACAGGGAACGCCACGAGCGCGACATATTCCACGACCTGATGCGATACCGGGTACGGGAAATCCTTCTCGTCGCCAGCCTCTACGACTCCTACGTGCTTGAAAGCGACGGTGCGCTCTCCGAACAGATATACGGGGAGTTCTTCAAGCTCAACCTGACGACGGCTCCAAGGGTATCCTGCGCCTACACGCCTGATTCTGCCATGGAGATGTTCGGTACGGGCGGATTCGACATGGTGATCCTGATGGCCGGGCTGGATTTCGAGGTGCCGCTCGCGCTGGCCGGCAGGATGAAGTCCACCTGGCCCGACGTTCCCGTCCTGCTGCTCGCGATGAACAACTCGAGCCTCGCGGGTTTCGACAGCGACAGCCAGGCTTGCCGCGACTCCATCGACCGCATTTTCGTCTGGAACGGCTACTCAAAGCTCTTCGTCGGCATGATCAAGTACGTCGAGGACCTGCGCAACGTCGACACCGATACCCGCGTGGGCATGGTACGGGTGGTCCTGCTGATAGAAGACTCCGTCCGCTACTACTCGAGGTACCTGCCGCTCCTGTATTCAGTCGTCATGAAGCAGACGCAGCAGCTGGTGGAAGAAGAAAAGTCCGTCGAGACGTACAAGATCCTCCGCATGCGCGGTCGGCCCAAGGTGCTTCTTGCTACCAGCTACGAGGAAGCCGTCACGCTGTACGACCGTTACGAGCCATACCTGCTGACCGTCATATCGGACGTGCGGTTCAGCAAGCAGGGCGAGGTTGATCCGGAAGCGGGATTCCACTTCCTCGCGATGACCAAGGAGCGCAAACCCGACCTCCCCGTGCTCATACAGTCGAGCGAGCCGGAGAACCGGGAGAAGGCCTACATACTCGGCGCCGCCTTCGCGGACAAGAACTCGAACACGCTAGGCCGCGAGCTGGGGCTTTTCTTCCAGGAACAGCTGGGCTTCGGTCCTTTCGTGTTCCGGGACCCTGAAGGCGAAGAGATATCGCGGGCCCGCAACATGCAGGACTTCGAGGACCAGTTGCGGTCCATACCTGCCGAAAGCCTGCTCTACCACGCAGCGCGCAACCATTTCTCCGCTTGGCTGATGGCCCGCGGCGAGGTACGTTTCGCCCGCATCATCCGCAATTACATGCCTGACGACTTTTCCGGGCCGGCGGAACTGCGCGACTTCATATGCAGGGCGCTCGACGACCTTCGCCGGGGCAAGGCTCGCGGCGTCATGCCCGCCATCGGCAGTTCCGCAGCCATGGGAACCGGCGACAGGGGCCTGGCCCGACTCGGCGGCGGTTCGGTCGGAGGAAAGGGCAGGGGACTGGCTTTCATCAAGAGCCTCATCGACAACATGGCCTTCTCCACCATCCAGAACGGCATGGAAATCAGGTTGCCGTACACTGCGTTCCTGGGCATAGACGAATTCGAGCATTTCATGGACCTTCATGGACTATGGGGTTTTGCCTGGTATGCCGCACCCGAGGCCGAGGTGCGCAAGGCCTTCCTTTCCCGGCCGCTCGGAGGAGATCTCGTGGACCGGCTTCGCGTCTTCCTGTCCGGCACCGACAAGCCGCTCGCGGTGCGTTCTTCAGGCCTTTTCGAGGACATGCTCATGGTTCCGTTCTCCGGAGTCTATGACACCTTCCTCATACCGAACGACGACCCCGATCCCGAGCGCCGGTTGGCCCAGCTTTGCGATGCCATCAGGCTCATCTACGCCAGCCTGTATTCCGAGTCGGCCCGCTCCTATTTCGACGCCGCAGGTTACAAGATCGAGGAAGAGCGGATGGCTGTAGTCGTCCAGGAACTCGTGGGCCGCAGGCGCGGCCGCTGGTATTATCCGTTGATTGCAGGCACGGCGCAGTCGTACAACTATTACCCTATCTCATACCTCAAGCCCGACGACGGACTCTGCGTCGCGGCGCTCGGACTCGGGCCCTACGTCGTCGAGGGCGGCGCGGCCCACCGGTTCTCGCCGCGTTACCCGAAGATAGACGTCGTCGC
>PGXR01000093.1 GCA_002839245.1 Spirochaetae bacterium HGW-Spirochaetae-7
CGGCAAGCGAAGCCTTCAGCTGTGCCACCGCGAGACCCGAGATGGTCGGCTCGGTTACCGTATACACAAGGGCCAGGGCAACGCAGGCACCCATGGCGAACAGCGCGAGAGCTATTCCTAGTCTGAGGATGTCCTTCTTCACTTTGAGGCCTCCTTTGCCACCGGCTTGGCTGGCGGCACGAAGCCGTATTTCTTGACCCGCAGCTTGTCCATGAACGGTGAAAGCGCGTTCATGATCAGGATTCCGTATGTTACCCCTTCCGGGTAGCCGCCGAATTTCCTGATTATCACGGTCACGAGGCCCGCGCCGGCACCGAACAGGATCTTGCCGAGCGGCGTCACAGGGCTTGAAGAATAATCGGTCGCCATGAACACCGCGCCGAAGAGGAGCCCTCCCGACAGCACGCCGAAGACGGGGTCCATGCCGAGCAGCCAGGAGGCCAGGAACGCGGTGCCGACCATGGCCAGCGGCGTCAGCAGCGATATAACCCTGGTGGCAAGCAGGAAGGCGAGTCCGACGAGGATCAGAAGGATGGAACTCTCGCCGATGCAGCCGCCGCGGTTGCCGAGGAAGAGCGTCCAGAGGGTAGCTCCGTAATCGGACGAGGCCGCAAGCCCGTTCTTGACGAATCCGGCTCCCACGTCTGCGATGGTGCCGCCCATCTTGACGATGTTCAGCGGTGTCGCGCCGCTGGCCGCGTCGACGATGCCCTTGAACGGTACGTGCCAGGTAGTCATCGCGGCCGGGAAGCTCATGATGAGGATGGCCCGCCCGATGAGCGCAGGGTTGAAGGGATTGGCGCCGAGGCCGCCGAAGAATTCTTTGGCGAAGACTATCGCGGCGAATGAACCCAGTCCGACCATCCACAGCGGGATGGACGGCGGGCAAACCAGGGCGACGAGAAGGCCGGTGACGACGGCGGACAGGTCGCCGATCCTGATGTCTTGCCGGGTGATCGCCCTGAAGGCCGCTTCGGAGACGACGGCCGTCAGCACCGACACGAGAATGACGAGGAGGGCGGGCAGCCCGAAGAGGACCACGCCGTACACGGAAACCGGCATGAGGGCAATGATCACCGCGAGCATCAGCTTCTGCGGCGTCACGCCGGTAAAGACGTGCGGACTTGACGAGAGGAGCAGGTTATTTGACGGCACGCTGGGCCTCCTTCTGCTTCTTGGCGCGTACGAGCTGCTTGCCCACGCGGAACCGCTGGACAAGCTGGATGTGCGACGGGCAGACGAAGCTGCAGGTGCCGCATTCTATGCAATCGAGAGCGCCTATCGCCTCGGCCTGGTCGAGGTCGGATGCCTTGAACGCCACGTTGAGCAGCGCCGGGGACAGCCGGCACGAACACGCGCGCATGCAGCGGCCGCAGCGAATGCACGGACCCTCCGCATACGTCTTGGCCTCGGATGCGTCCATGAGGAGGAGCCCGGAGGTATTCTTCTGGATGGGCACCTGGAGCGAAGGCACCGCCGGCCCCATCATCGGGCCGCCCATGACGACGCGGCGCAACTTGGACTCGTCGTAGCGGACTGCCGCGGGGAACAGGTCCTGCGCCAGCATCCCGACGGGGACGAACAGGTTCTTGGGCGTCTCGCAGGCGCCGCCGGATACTGTAAGGCCGGTGTCGATGACCGGCTTTCCCTTGCGGAACGCCTCTGACACCGCACGGAGCGTTCCGACGTTGCTGACGACGCACGCGACATCCATGGGCAGCCCGCCCGACGGGACTTCCCGGCCGGTGATCGCCGTGATGAGCATCTTCTCGCCGCCCTGCGGGTACTTGGTGGCCAGGAGCTGCACCGAGATGTCGGCCACCGAAGCCGCGATCGCTTTCTCGAGGATGGGGACGAGGTGCTCCTTGTTGTCCTCCAGGCCGACGATGCCTTTTTTGGCGCCCACGATGCGCATGACGATGGCCATGCCGTCGATGATGTCGGCCGGCGTCTCCTCCATCACGCGCTCGTCGATGGTCAGGAATGGCTCGCACTCGGCCGCGTTCGCTATCACGTACTCGATGGGCTTGTTTGGAGGAGGCGCGAACTTGACGTGGGCGGGGAAGCCGGCGCCGCCGACACCGATGATGCCGGCCTCGCGGATGCGCGCAAGGGCCTCTTCCTTAGTGCAGGCGAACGGATCGAGTATCGGCAGGAACTCCGTTTCGTCAACGGGAGCCTGCTCGATGATGATGCACAGCCCGTCGAGGTTGTTGGCCTGCATCCTCGGCTCGATCTTCTTGACCGTACCCGTGACGGACGCGTGCAGCGGCACGGTCATCCTGCCGGCTGCGTCGGCTATCTTCTGGCCGCGCTTTACCTGGTCACCGACCTTGACGAGTGGCTGAATCGGCGCCCCGAAGTGCTGGTTTACCGGTATGACCACTTGGGTCACGCGATCCAGGACCTCGATGGCGCTGGATGCGCTACGTTCCTTGCGCTCGGGCGGATGCGCGCCGCCTTTGAATGTTTTTATCGACATGGCTAGGATTTGCTCCTTTGCGACCTGAGTCTATGAACGGATTCGGTGATGACGCGTGCCCTGTCCACGGATACGGCTGTCGGGCAAATTTTAAATGAAGGTGCCGACCGCGGAAACGTACAGGACGCGGCGTATGGTACCCCGACGGCCAAAAACCGTCAAGCTCGTCGAATATATAAGAAGCAAGCGATGTTCCTTGGAACACTGGACTTGGCCATCCGGAATTAAAACCACTTCTTCCGCTTGAAATAGGAGATCATTCCTATCGCGATGGAGACCATCAAACCCCACGCGGCTGGATATGCCCAACGCTGTCCAAGCTCGGGCATATACGTGAAATTCATGCCGTAGACGCCGGCGATAAAGGTCAGCGGTATGAATATCGTGGAGATGATGGTCAGGACCTTCATCACCTCGTTCATCCTGTTGGAAACCGAGGAGAAATACACCTCCTGGATGCCGGTCGCGGTCTCCCTGTAACTTTCGAGCGCCTCGATCACCTGCACGCAGTTCTCCTGGAGGTCCCGCAGGAAGGGTTCGAGCTTGTCGTCGAGGAGTTCCGATTCGGAATGGAGGAGGACGCCTACCGTATCCCTGACCGGCCAGACTATGCGCCTGAAGTGGTTCAGCTCGGCCTTGACCGCCTGCAGGCCCGCCATGAAGCTCGAAGCGTCGTGGGCGGAGCCGCTCGTGTCATCGAAGCCCACGAGCCTGTCGCCGAGAGCCTCGAGTACTGCAAAGTAGCGGTCCACGATCACGTCGAGGAGCGCGTAGGCGAGAAAGCTCGTCCCAGTGCGCCGCAGACGCCCGGTACCCGTCCTGAGCCTTTCCCTGACAGGCCCGAAACAGTCGCCGGGGACCTCCTGGATCGTCAGCACGACATTGGGCATCAGCACGATGCTCACCTGTTCGTACTCTATGCTTCCGTCGGGTTTCATCGACAGCATCTTGGTGATGACGAGGAGATAGCGGCCGAAATCCTCGACTATCGGCCGGTGCTCGGTATTGAGTATGTCCTCGATGGTCAGCGAATCAAGCTTGAAAAAGCCCCCGAACCTCTTGAGTAAGTCCAGGTCAGCAAATCCGTTGACGTTGACCCAGTTGACCATGCCGTCCTCGAGCATCGCGAAGACTTCCTCGATGTTATCGGGCGTAATGAAGGAGATGTCGTCGCTGTCGTACTGGATAAGCGAGAATGCGGCTTCGGTCGGAGCTCTATCCCCGATGTAAATAGGAGAACCGGGTATCGAGCCCGCGCTTCCGGAAGGAACGCTTCTGAAAATGGGCTCCAGGTGCTTGCTTGCATTGGCACGTTTCTGTTCCTTCATATCAAGTTCCCGGTTCTCCGGCCTCGAGAAGGTCTGCGAAGGCATCGAGGGCTGCCCTGTCCTCGGGGGTCATCCGTGAAAAGACCACGCCGAACCTGCAGCCAGTAGCCATATCGCTCACGTTCGCCACGACGCCTTCCGCATCGATCTCAAGCCAGCTTCCGTCGAGTTCGGGTATCGAGAATGACAGCCAGACTGACGTCTCCGGCTGCACATATTCGTCAGCCACGAACGACATGCCCCCCCGCGAAATGTCGCTGCCATGGGCCCTGATATAGCGCTCGCGCGCTATATCGTAAACGCCCATCCGCGACAGGCGAAAGCGCTGCCGGCTCCTCCGCTCGGTTTCCATGACTGTACTATAGAGCCGAATCCGTCGCTCCGCCATAAGAAAGATGCAGGCGGCAGGCTGGTTTATTTGCGGTTCTTCAGGAGTTCGGCGAACGGATTGTAACTCGTCCCGTCATCGTCGCGTTCCGGTGCCCCGCGCGGGGTCTGTCCCCCGGACGACGGCCGCTGTCCCCCGGTCCGGTTCGGGGTCTGTCCCCCGGGTTGACCCGAGCTCTGTCCCCGCACCGGGTTGCCCGTCTGGCTGACTTCGGGCTTCCTCGCTGTCACGACGCGACGCGGCTCGTCAGGCCTCGTATCCCGGGATCCGGCTTGCGAGGGACCCTGGGAGTCGCCCTTGCGTTCGCTCTTGAGGGACAGTCCTATCCTCTTGCGCGCGACGTCGAGCGAGATGATCCTGAATTCCTTGACGTCGCCGACCTTGATGGCATCCATGGGATCCTTGACGAAATGGTCGGACAGCTCGGACACGTGGATAAGCGCGCTCTCCTTGATGCCAATGTCGACAAAGGCGCCGAAGTCCACGACGTTCTTGACCTTGCCCGTGACCTTCATGCCTTCCTTCAGGTCCTCGAAGGCCAGGACGCCCTGCTGCAAAACCGGCTTCGGGTAATCGTCGCGGGGGTCGCGGTTTGGCTTCTTGAGCTCGGAGACGATGTCGTCGATCGTCGTGTCTCCGACGCCGTACTTCTCCTTGAGCGCCGCCCGCTGCTCCTTCACGGGATCCTTGCCTGAGCGGACGCCGTCGAGAATCTCGCTGGCCAGTGCGTAGTTCTCCGGATGCACCCAGGTATTGTCCAGGGGGTTCGAACTCTCGGGAATCTTGAGGAAACCCGCGCACTGCTCGTAGCTTTTCTCTCCCATGCCGGAGACGCTCTTGAGCTGGTCACGGCTGACTATCTTGCCGTTGTCGTCGCGGTATTTGACGATTTTCTTGGCAAGCGACGAGTTGATGCCCGACACGTACTTGAGCAGCGAGTGGCTCGCGGTGTTGATGTTGACGCCGACCCGGTTGACGACCGACTCGACCACCTCGTCGACCATCTCCGAGAGGCGCTTCTGGTTGACGTCGTGCTGGTACAGGCCCACGCCTATGCTTTTGGCGTCGATCTTGACGAGTTCGGCCAGCGGATCCTGGATCCGCCGGCCAATCGAGATGGCGCCCCTGATGGTCAGGTCAAGCTCGGGGAACTCCTCGCGGGCGATGTCGCTCGCCGAGTAGACCGAAGCGCCGTCCTCGTCGACGACCGCGTACTTCGATTCCCCGCCCAGCTCGGCGAGCGCTTCGGAAACGACCTTCTGGACGTCATGGCTGCCGGTGCCGTTGCCGACGGCCACAAGCTGGATGGCGTAGTCCTTGATCGCCTTGGCTATTGCCTTGCGCGCCTCGTCGGGCTTCTGCTCCTGGTAGACGACGAAGTAGCCCAGGAACTTGCCCGTCTCGTCTATCGCCGCGCACTTGGTGCCGGTGCGTATGCCCGGGTCGACGCCGAGGACGCGGGTACCCTTGATGGGCGCCGACAGCAGGAGGTTCTTGAGGTTCTCGCTGAACACCGAGATGCCGTGGTCGTCGGCATGGTCCATCGCCTCGGACCGTATCTCCCTGAGCACCGCCGGAGACACGAGACGCTGCAGGGAATCGCCCACCGCCTCGGCGTGGTACTTGTTGGCCAGCCGGTACCGCTCCAGCAGGCGCTTGACCGCCGCGTCCTCGTCGACCTCCAGGCTCACTTCGAGCTCGCCCTCGCGTTCGCCGCGGTTGATCGCCAGCACGCGGTGGGCCTTGAGCGAACCCAGGGGCTCCCGGTAGTCCCAGTACATCTGGTAGGTGCTCGATTCTTTCTTCTTGTCGTCGCCGACTCCCTTGACGACCATGAAGCCGTCTCGCAGGTAGAGCCCCTTGACGGCGACTCGGTTCTCGGGATCCTGGGAAACGCGCTCGGCGACGATGTCGATGGCGCCTTTTATCGCGTCCTCCGCCGTGGCGACCGACAGCTCCGGCTTCTCTTCGTTGCTCACCACGAAGCCTGCCGCGGCCTTCTCGACGGCCTCTGCGGTATCGGTCAGCAGAATTTCGGCAAGAGGCTCGAGGCCCTTCTCGACGGCGATCATGCCGCGCGTCTTCTTCTTGCGCTTGTACGGCGCGTATATGTCCTCGATCTCGGTCAGGGTGGCGCACTTCCTGATGTTGCCATACAGCTCCCCGGTGAGCTTGCCCTGCCCGTAAATCGCCTGGATGACCTCGATGCGCCTCGTCTCCAGGTTGGTCAGGCTCTGGTGGATATGCACGACGTCGCGGACCTGCACCTCGTCGAGCTCCCCAGTCCGCTCCTTGCGGTAGCGGCTTATGAACGGTACGGTACATCCTTCCGCCGTCAGCTCGACGACCGCGGCGGCCTGGCTTACGCGTATCGACAGCTGGGACGAGATGCGGTTGAGGAGGTCGGCCTTGCCCACTTCGAGCGCGGCGATGAATTCGTCGTTCAGTTCCATGATGCCACCTTACAGTCGAGCCATTTTCAAAAGTCTGTTACTTTTGAAAGTGGCTTTGCGGTTTCTCGCCTTTCTTGCAATTAGCAAGAAAGGCGAGAAACCCGCGCTATGTCATTGAACCTTTTATAAAATGCGTCTGCATTTTATAAAACCATCTATTTCTTGCGTAATTCGGAGAGGAGCCCCTCGGGGCTGAAGCCGCCGAGGTAGGAGACGGCGCCGCCGATGCAGACGACCGGTTCGAGGATTGCCATCGAGAGAAGCTTCTGGACATCGGGATTTCTCGCGATGTTCTCGGGCGTCGACTCGAAAAACGAGACCGTATACTTTGCGCCCAGCTCCGAGGCCGCCAGGAGTCGCTGGAAATCGAGCACGAGGTCGATCGTCCGCCGCTTTGCAGCGGGGGTCGTTCCCGACGAGCACTCGTCGCATGAATGCTCGCAGCCTGAGCATATCCTGTCTTCGGCCTTGCCGTACACGTCAATGGTTATGGTTTGGTTCATAGGTTTCGTTGGATCGTCACGATACGGGTTACCCGCATAATAATCAAGCCGGATTCGGTCCTACCTTGCCTTGGGTGTTTTCCCTGCCGCCTTGAGCCGGGCCTTGTCGCGGTTCTCCGTTCCCAGGGTACCGGCAAGAGACGAAAGGATGTCACGGAAGGAGTCGTCGGCCACGCCCAGTATCGTCTGTTCCACGGTCGGCATAGGCGCAGAACAGGGTCTGTCCCCAGTTGTCTCAGGCTCGGGTACGTCCCGGGGTCTGTCCCCAAGGGGGTCTGTCCCCGGTTGGTTCGCGGGCTCTGTCCCCCGGCGGGTCGTGCCAGGTACGGAGCCGTCCTTGGCCAGCCTGAAGGCAATGCCCGAGATGCCGAGCGCAGGGAAGCTGCGTCGTATCGTTTCGAGGATACGGCCTTGGTCCATCTGCAGGAGCTGGATCCAGCCGGGGTGGTCGGCCTCGACGAAGACGATGCCGTTGCGCACGTCGACGGGGCGGGAGTGGGCCGCCAGGTTCTCACCGGCGGCCCGCGACCAGAATCCGAAGAAGCGAGACCAGCTCTCGGCCTTTTCAGCAACCTTGGGCGAAAGGAGGGTGCTCAGGAGATCGGAAGCCTTACGTATTCGAGAATCGTCCATCGTCCGTCCAGTATACGACAGTGGAGCCGGTGGCGTAATCCCGGTATGGTTCCCCGGGAAGAAACGTGAAGAACGCCTGGTCGGCCTCGGGCAGGTTCTCCATGAACCTGCGCCGCTTGGGAGGGTCGAGCTCAAGGAGGACGTCGTCGAGCAGCAGTATGGGATGCCTGCCGCATACCGAGGCGTAATGCTCGGCCTGCGCAATCCGTAGGGTCAGGCCGAGCAGCCTGAGCTGGCCGGTCGATGCGCGGTCGGAAAAGTCCCCCCGCTCGTCGACGAAAACGAAGCGGTCGCGGTGCGGTCCGGACAGGCTGGTACCAAGGGCCAGTTCCCTGTCCCTCGAGGCTGCGAGGCGGGCCAGCACGTCGTCTTTCGTCTCCTCGAGGCGCCAGGAAGGTCGGTATGATACGCCGACCCGCCTCCCGAGCAGCGATACGCGCTCGTAGCGGGGAGCAAAGCGTTCGTCGAACTCCGCCGACAGCCTGGCGCGTTCGTCCCTGAGGCCGAGGCCGTACGACACGGTCTGTATGTCGAGCACCTCGAGCACGTCCAGGCTGCGCTCCCTGAGGGCTACGTTCCTGGCCCTGAGAACCCTCCGGTAGGCCCGCAGGAGATCGATGTAGCCCGCGGAGACAAGGCTCGCGGTCTGGTCGAAGAAGAAGCGCCGACGTTCGGGCTCGCCGCGGGCGAATTCCATGTCTTCGTGGCAGAAGACTATCGCGGGATTGCGCTCGACCAGTCGCTTCCTGTCGTGGATGGCCTTGTCGTCCTCACGTATCGTCTTGATGCCGGATTCCCAGGTAACGCGGCAGCCCGAACCGTCTGGATTCGTCCCTCGTACAGACCAAGCCTGGGTACCGGTCCTGGCGGCGTCGGCGTCGGAGCCTCCCCTGAAAGATGCCCCGTAGCAGAGGGTATAGATCGCATCGAGGAAGTTGGTCTTGCCCTGGCCGTTGTCGCCCACGACGAAAACGGACGGAGTATCCGTCCGGATGACCCCGTCCGCAAGGTTACGGAACGAGACGGCTTCGATGCTTGAAAACGACATCGGCCGGGTTGGCTTAGTCGACCTGCATGGGCATGAGGATGTGGAAGTAGTCTGATTCCGGGTCTGGGGACAGAGTAACCGCCCTGGAAGTCTCGGTAAAGCGCATGCGGATGCCCTCGCTTTCGATGGCCCGCAGCGGTTCATCTATGTACTTGTAGTTCATCGCTATGACCGCTTCGGGGCCGTCATACGTGCAGGGTATTTCCTCGCGGGCGGTGCCGATGTCGGATTCCTCGGACGATATGACCAGCTTGTCAGCGGAGAGGGCGAAGAAGGTCCTCCTCGACTTCTGCTCGACGAAAATCGATACGCGCTTCAGCGCGTCGAGGATGTCCTGCCTCTTTGCTGAAACCAGGTATTGCTGCGATTCGGGGATGACCTTCTGGTAGGTCGGGAATTGCCCTTCGATAAGCACGGTGCTCAGCCGGTACTGGCCGAACTTGACGAAGAGGTTCTTGTCGTTCACGGCCAGCTCGATCTGGCCTTCGTCTGAAGCGCGGTGAAGAATGACCGACAGGAGCTTTGGAGGAATGATGACGCCCTTGAAGTCAGGAATGCCTTCGACGATGCCGCGCTTGATATAGGCGAGCCTCCTGCCGTCGGTGGCGACCATGACAAGTCCGTCCTGGACGCGCTCCAGGAAGACGCCGTTCATGAAGTACCTGGTCTCGTCGTCGGAGACGGCAAAGACGGTCTGGCCAATCATGTCCCTGAAATCCGACACCGGTATCGAAAAGAATTTGTCGTCGTCGATGTCGGGAAGCTGCGGGAACTGTTCGCTGGCTATGGTCTTGAGGCTGAACTGAGCCTTCTTGAAGCTCGGCTTGATGACAACCTTCAGGTCCTTCTGGTCGACCTCGATAGTTCCTTCGGGAATGCTCGAAAGGATGCCGTTGAGCTTGTCGCAGAACACGGTAAAGCTGCCGGGTTCCTGGATGTCCACCGGCATCCTGGTCTCGAAACCGATCTTTATGTCCGTGGCCCGTACCAAAAGCGAGCCGTCGCTGGCTTCCAGGTAGACGTTGGAAACGACCGACATGGAGCTCCTGGAGGAGATGATCTCCTGGGCAAACGTAATTTCGCGTTGTAACGCGTTTTTTTCGCAGACGAATTTCATGGCTGACCTCGCTCGGTTTCTGAAGACAAGGATAGCACGGAAGCGCCATAGCGCGCAATGAATGTATCGACGGAACCAGGGCGGATCGAACGGTGCATCCCGTCTTGTTGAATTTGAATTTATATAAATTCGTAATAGTCATAGTAAGGGACAAGTATAAGTGGATATCCGGTACAGCTTCATGTCCTGGAAGGAATTGTCCGGTGGATGAAACTGCTCCTCCGGATGAATATTCTTGCACATGCCAGGCCTTTGTTGACGGATAGTAGCCATCGTAACCTTCCATGTACAGGATAGCCACAAGCCTTGAACAGCTTAGCCCTTGATGCTCATCTGACGTATTGACTGGATGAGCTTCTGTATCTTTGAGTCAAGCGTCGGGTCGAGCTTCAGCTGTTCGTCTATCTTCTGGCACGAATGCATCACGGTCGTATGGTCCCGCCCGCCGAACTCGAGGCCGAGCTCGGTCGTCGAATACTCCGTTATCTCCCTGGCTATGTACATGGCTATCTGGCGGGGGATGACGATGCTCCTTGTGCGTTTTTTTCCCTTCATGTCGTTGGCGCTGACCTTGTACGACTCGGATACGGTGCGGATGATGTGGTCGATGGTCACGTTGCCGTGGCGCGTCTGGCTGAATACGTCCTTGAGCTGCTGCTGGGCGACTTCGAGGGTGATGTTCAGGCCCACGAGGTCGGCATAGGCGGAGAGCTTGAGGAGGGCGGCTTCCAGGTCGCGGACGTTGGTCGATATATTCCTCGCGATCACGTCGAAGACTTCTGGCGGGATGTTCAGGTGGTTCGTCTCAACCTTCTTCTTGAGGATGGCGTAGCGGGTCTCGTAATTCGGCGGTTGCAGGTCGACGTTGAGGCCCCTCTCGAAGCGGCTGCGCAACCTGTCGGAGAGGTTCTTCAGTTCGGAAGCCGGGCGGTCGCACGTGAAGACCATCTGCTTGTTGCCGTCGTACAG
>PGXR01000320.1 GCA_002839245.1 Spirochaetae bacterium HGW-Spirochaetae-7
GGGACCTGTCGTCCCTGTCTCTCCTATCCACGAGTTCCCCCTAGAATTTGATCCCGGCCTTGCGGGTTCCGTCGGCGATGGCCTTGACTACTCCGTGGTAGTGATAGCCGTTCCTGTCAAAAATAACCGTCTCGATCTTCTTCTCGACGAGCCTGGCGCCAAGAAGCTCGCCAAGCTTGGCGCCGCCCGCCACGGTAGCCTTGATGCCCTTCAAGGCTTCTTCCAGGGTACTGGCGGAAGCGAGCGTAACGCCCGCCTCGTCATCGATGGCCTGGACATAGAGATATCTGTTCGACTTGAAAACCGTCAGGCGCGGACGCCCGGAGGTTCCGCTTATAGTCTTGCGGACGTGGACTTTTCGTGCCCCCCGCCGCCGGATCTTCTCGGAAAGTTCTTTCGTGCTCATGGCCGTCCCTTACTTCACGCCGGTCTTGCCGACCTTCTTGCGGATGGTCTCGGTTTCGTAGCGGATGCCCTTGCCCTTGTACGGCTCAGGTTTCCGCAACCCGCGAATCTCGCTCGCAAATTGCCCTACGAGCTGCTTGTCGATGCCGGAGATGACGACCTTCTGGTTGTTGGCCTCCACGCCGACGATGAGCCCGTCGGGAATGCCGACGTAGACATCGCTTGAATATCCGAGGCTGAGTACCAGGAGCTTGCCCTGGACTTCCGCCTTGAAGCCGACGCCGTTTATGACGAGGGACTTCTTGAAGCCCTCGGTGACGCCGATTACCATATTATTGATCAGATTGCGGTACAGGCCGTGAAAAGCCTTGGTCTGCTTTTCCTCATTGGCCCGGTCGACGGACACGTTCTCGTCCTTGACCGAAACCGTGACCAGCGTCGTGGCAAGCTCTTCGGACAGCTTGCCCTTCGGGCCTTCCACGTTGACCTTGTTCCCCTGTACGGCGATCTTCACGCCCTTCGGTACCGTTATCGGCTTATAGCCTATCCTCGACATGGCGGTTCCCCTCTATTACCAAATGGTGCAGATGAGTTCACCGCCGACCTTCTTCTCGGCGGCCTTCTTGCCGGTGGTTACGCCTTCGGATGTCGAGACGATAAGAGTACCGTACCCGTTATGGACCCGCGGCAATCCCTTGTAGCCAGTATACACCCTTCGGCCGGGCTTCGAGACCTTCTCGAGACCGTGGATTATCGGCTCGTTTTCATCGTCGTACTTGAGGAAAACCCTTATGAAGTTTTGCCCCTCCTGCACGAGTTTCTTGAAGTTCTTGATGAAGCCCTCTGTCTTTAGAATCTTGAC
>PGXR01000094.1 GCA_002839245.1 Spirochaetae bacterium HGW-Spirochaetae-7
CGAGGCCGACTCGATAGTAATGCTGTCGGCGCTTACAGGCACCGGCCCCAAGTCGATGGTCATAAGCTCGATCGAGCATTCGGCCGTCCATCAACAAGCCAGGATGCTCGAGGAACTCGGTGTCAAGGTCATCAGGGTAAAGCCCAACCGCGACGGCATCGTCGAGCCGGGAGCTGTTGCCGATGCGATCCGGCCCGATACGGTGATAGTCGCCGTGATGGCTGTAAACAACGAGACCGGCGCAATCCAGCCGACAGGAGCGACCTCGGCGGCCATCAAGCTTGCGTCGGGCTCCGGCCGGGAGCCATTCTTTCATTGCGACGCGGTGCAGGCACTCGGCAAGATACCCTTCGATGTCGATGCTCTCGGAGTCGACGGGGCTGCCTTCAGCGCCCACAAGCTCGGCGGCCCCCGGGGAGTCGGCGCGCTGTACCTGCGCAGGACCGTCCGCCCCCTGGTCCAGGGCGGCGGGCAGGAAAACGGCATGCGCTCCGGCACCCAGAACACCGCAGGGGCCTGGGCTTTCTCCAAGGCGGCCGAGCGGTCGGAGGAGTCTCTCGAGGCCGGCTTCAACCACGCCCTGAAACTTGAGGCGATGCTCCTCGACGGCATCCGTTCCATACCGGGCGCGACTGTGATCCCGCAAGGGAGGACGGCTGGCGACCCGAGGTGGAGCCCGTACATCGCCTGCGTTGGCTTTCCAGGACTTGGCGGGGAAACGATGGCCAGGCTCCTCGACGACGAAGGCATCTGGGTCTCGACAGGCGCGGCCTGCTCGGGCGCAAAGAAGGAACGACGCGTGCTTGACGCGATGGGCGTCGACAGGGAACTCTCGTTCTCGTCGATTCGGGTATCGACAGGCCGTGACAGCACCGAGGCCGACATAGTGGCCTTCCTCGAGCACGCCGGGTCATGCTACGCCCGTTTCAGGACCTGAACACAGGAGTCATCCGAACATGGAAGCGCTTTTCCTCATCAAGACCGGAGAGATCCAGCTCAAGGGCGGCAACAAGACCGAGTTCGTCAACCGCCTCAAGAGCGCAATCAAGAGCAGGCTCCCGGGCGTGGAAAGCGTACTGACCTCGAAGGAAGGCCGCTTCTACCTGACGGTGGCCGAAGAGGACGTTGTCAAGACAGCGTTCGCCCTGTCACGGACTCCTGGAGTCAACGGCTGGGCCAGGGCTTCCAGGGTAGCCAAGACCGTTGACGCCGTCCAGCTCGCGGTTTTCGATGCCATCGATCCGCTGGTCAGGTCAGGCGCATCGACATTCAAAATCGAGGCACGGCGCTCCGACAAGGGCTTCCCCCTCGATTCGTACGCCATAGCGAGGGAACTCGGTTCCAGCGTACTTGACCGCCACCCTGGGCTCCCTCCTGTTGCTTTCAGGCGGCATCGATTCGCCGGTAGCCGGGTATCGCATGCTCGCGCGCGGCATGGCGCTGGAGTCGCTCCATTTCAACGCCTATCCGTACACCTCGAACGAGGCCTGGGAAAAAGTCAGGGACCTGGCGATAAACCTCGGGACGTACTCCGGGGGAATGACGCTCCATACGGCGCGTTTCACCGAGACCCAGCTCAAGATAAAGAAGGATGCTCCCGCGCACAAGACGACGCTGTACCTTCGCGCGTGCATGATGCTTGCCGCGGACATGCTGGCCCGCAGGAGGGGGCTCAAGGCCTTGGTGACCGGCGAGAGCCTTTCTCAAGTCGCAAGCCAGACGGCCGAGAACCTGCGCTTTTCAGGCTCTTTCACCGACTTCCCCATCCTCCGGCCCCTTGTCGGTACCGACAAGGAAGATACCATCAAGATGGCACGCGCTATAGGTACCTACGAGCTTTCCATCTTGCCCTACGATGATTGCTGCGTGCTGTTTTCTCCGAAGCATCCCCTGCTGAAGGCCCGATTCGAGGAGGAGCGCGCGGCTTTCAAGTCGTTCGGTTTCGAACCGCTCGTAGCGGAAGCCATCGACCGCGTCGAAACGCTGACCCTTCCCTTTACCTTCACGCCTCCACAGGCAACAGCATTTCCCCGATGATGCGTTCGAATTCCTTCTCTGGCAAGGCACCCATGGAGACGCGAGGTTGGCCTTCCTTGGGGATGAAAAGTATCGTCGGTATGCTCTGGATGCCGAACATGCCGGCGAGTTCCTGCTCGGCCTCGGTATCGACCTTGTAGACCGAAATCTTGTCCCGATACTTCGTCGATAGCTTTTCGATGACGGGAGCCACCATCTTGCAGGGGCCGCACCAGTCCGCGTAGAAATCTATGATCGCGGGCAGTTCGCCCCGGTACTTCCATTCCTTTTCGTTCTCGAAATCGAATACCCGTTCCTTGAACGCCTCAAGAGTCAGATGTTCGGCCATATGGTCCTCCCTTTCCTGTTGTACGCCGACGACCTCTCCGGCCGCCCGTCTATATTGTCACTACAGTTAATATAGTGTTTTCTATATGTATCGTCCAGCGCCGAAAGGCCATCAAGGCAAAAAAACCGCCCCGTCGCCGGGGCGGCCGTGGTCGACGAAGCGTTTATCAGAACCAGAAACGCGCGCCGAAGGCTCCCTGCACGCCAAAAACCGGGAACTGTATAGGATCGCCCAGCCCTACCGCAAGCGTCGGCGCCAGTTCTACGAACAATTCCAGGTTCTTGATCGGGTAAACGTTGAGGCCTACCGGGAAACGACCTCCTAACATCAAGGAGTTGCTGTAGCCGACGTAGAATCCCGGCCCCAGATAGTAATTGATGAACGAGAACAGGTTCTGGTTGGATACCCACCAGTCGCCGGTAAAGCCGAACGATGATGCGGTGTCGCCGACTGAAAAACTGATACCCATCAGGAAAGGTACGTTGGACAGCTTGAGCGACAGCATGACGTTGGATCCGGGCAGGCCGGTCCCGATGGGCAGGCCAAACGCGGCTCCGACACCGGTCGCGAACGTCATGGGTACTGCAATGGCGACTATCAGCACCAGAGCGATTACAATCATCTTCTTGTTCATTGTTCCTCCACTTGTGGTTATCGATATGTAAACATATCAAATGAAAGCGCCATTTTCAAGGCAAACCTAAAAATCGCGGCAATTGACACTCGAGCCGGTATTTGGTATGGTTCCGGCAGTTCTTGCCTGTCCCCTTCGTCTAGTGGTTAGGACACCGGGTTTTCATCCCGGCAACGGGAGTTCAATTCTCCCAGGGGATGGATAGCCTTCCGTAATTCCATATTACGGAAGGTTTTATTTTTAAATAAACCTTTTGGCAATCGTTGCGGCACTCACATCGCCAGCTTCTTCAGGACCATGCTTTTCAGTTTTTTAAGTGATTCGTTTTCGGGTTCAAGCTCCAGGGCTCCGTTGCAGTCCGCAAGCGCCATGGGATAGTCCTCGATGTGGTAATACGCCTGTGCGCGCCGGTAGGTCGAATAGAAGTGGTACGGGTGTATCGTCAACGCCCGGTTGAAGTCCTCGATCGCCGCCGAATAGTTTTGCTTGACGCTCTGAACGACGCCGCGGTAATACGCTGCCTTGTAGCATTGCACGTCAAGATCGATGGTTGCGGAGAAATCCTCCATCGATTCGTCATAGCGGCTTTCAGCAAAATAGGCCATGCCCCGGTGCTTGTAGATGAGCGCGCGGATCTCCGGCTTCGGGTCCATCGCGAGGATGTGCGAGTACATGTCTATCGCCCGTACATAATCCGCGCGGTTGTGGGCGTTCAGCGCCTCCAGCAAAAGGTCGTCCAGCGATTTCCAGGGGCCTAGCCACGCAGGCTGCCTTGGCTCTTCACCGGCAGATCTCGGTGATTCCTTGAAATTCGTATACAGGTCCTTGTCGATGGCGTCCTCGATCTTCCTGAAGAAAGCGACGCGCCTCTTGGCAAGCTCGTTGGTCAACTGGTGCTGATAATCCCTTATCTCCTGGAACAGCATGTCCGACAGCGTAAGGTTGGCGTTCAACGCCGCCAGCTTTCGGCGCATGGGATCGTCGAAAGGCGTAAACTCCGCCTTGTATACCAGTTCGTGCTCGACCTCGGCCCAGGCATCCTGCAGGATGGTGCGGATCTGCACCTCGCATACGGGCGAATCCAGAAACTCGTTGCCTTTCATCAGGTCCGCGGGAATCTCGAGCAGCAGGTGCGTCGACTCGTATCCGAATTCCTTGAACGAATGGTCGGCGCCCTTGCGCTCGACTTCCTTCACCGTAAAATCCTTCGAGAGCGCGGTCTCGACGCGTTCAAGATCGCCGATGAAGGGGCAGATGATACGGATGGCAACCAGATCGGTTATCGGCAGCACCGACCCGCCGGTCTTGGCTGCTTCGCGGATAAACTTGATCTTCTTCGAAAAATAGCTTTGGAAGGTTTTGACTCGGTGCTTGTAGGCTGGAAACAAGCCGGCGCCATCGAGGGTGCCCTGTATCCTGGAGAGCATCTCCGCCAGCATCCCCTCGATAGACTTGAAGTTGGACTTATACGCCTTTTCAAGCGCCGCCCTGTTCAATATCGGTTCAGTCGTTTCCATGAATCAATGATACGTCCGATTCCGGAAGCGGGCAAGCCGGAAGACCAAAAAAGGCCGCCCTCGGCGGGCGGCCGTATATCCTTAGCGCGCGCTGGGAACTACTTCGACGAACCGGTAAAGCCCGTCTTGGTTTCCTGCTTCATGCGCTCGATGTAGCGCATGACCTGCGAAGAACCGAATCGCTGGCTCTCGAGGCGCTTGCGATCATCTTCCTTCTGGCCGACGATGCCCCAGATGGCCTCGTCGTCGATGTCACGTACAGGTTCGAGTACGGCTTTGTCGTACAGAATCTGTACGTTCTTGAAATACGCTATGAAGTCTCCGCCCTGGAAGGCCGCGTCCCTGCTGATGAGGAATCCGGCGAACTTTACGAACGGGATGGAGCGGGGATACAGCGGATCTATCCTGAGCTCACGGTTGCGGACGTCACCGATGTACTGGGGATTGTCCCAGCGCAGCTCGCGCCAGCCGTCGAAGTTCAGGTAACCCATGAACATCACCTTCTCCTCGCCGTCGTTGTCCTTGAGGATGATGGAGAGGCCGTGGGGGAAGTTGAGTCCCTTGACGTTGACCGCTACGGACTTGAGGACGCCTACGTTTTTGACGACGCCCAGGGCAGTAGTAACCTTGGTATCGGCATTATAGGTGCCTTCGAATCGTGAAAGGCGAGCGTTGACAGGATCGGAACCCTGCTGGTCGGCCTTTGGCACGATCTTGCCGGCATCATCGATATCGGCCTTGGGCTCGAAAGCCGGAACCTCGAAGGGAGGTTGTATCCTGGCCCAGGAGTTGAACGGCTCGAGCGGGAACGCCACCCGGACGCCGAAGACCTTGGAGCCGGCGTACTGCTTGGCATCCTGGGCGATCTGAGCCTCGCGGGTATAGGACAGAGCCTGGCGGTCATTCGTCCTTGAAGAGGAAGCGAGGACCACATCCCAGTTGCTGATGGCAAGCGAAATGGCCATCTGCTTCTTCTGCTCTTCAGTGTAGCTTGCCCCGGCGACCGTGGAGAAATCCATCATGGTTGCCTTGTTCTGCGTCATCATGCCTTTTTGGATGGGGTCCTCGATGATATCCGCTCCGAGGAGGGAAAAGTCTATCAGGACGGCTTCATCCGCGAAGACGACCGATGCGCTCGCAATCAACAGAGCGGCGACGATCAGTGCTAACGGCCTTCTCATTCAAATGCTCCTTTCCATAGTGCGCGTACAGTTTTGCCCAATTTGAATTGATTATAGTCAAGCCATACCCTTTGTCAATTATTTTATTCAATTTTAGGCTCCCGGAGCCTTTTCCGGCGTATTCCAGACGGGTTCAAGGCCATCGACGGTGATTATCGCCGTAAAAAAGGGGAAATTCCATCGGAGAGTACGTTCTATGTACGACAGCGCGATACGAGGAGGCAGGGGCGGGGTCTCGACGATGCCCGCGGCCGTAAGACGGCCAAACAGGATTTCGCTGGAAACGTCTACGTACAGCTTCCTGTCGGATCGTATGACCGAACGAATATTAGCATAGGGAACGGACATGGGTCGCGATGAAGCGCCAAGCGGACCGAGCAGGAGTTCTTCGACTATCGCGGCGGCTTCTTCGGCTGTTCCATGCCCAACGGGCACGTAGCGCAGTTCGGCGTTGGACCTGGAGCCTTGGACCGACCGGGAACTGGGGAACCAAATCACCGACGGCCGGCGGTACGGGAGGGTCAGGGATGTCCCCGCGCTAACCAGGAAGACTATGACGAGCAAGCCCGGCCACAGGAAACGCGGCCTGAGCATGATGTTGACGATCGATATCGTCGCCTTGACATGGTCGTCTAAGGAACGTTTCATGGCGAGCCGAGACCTTTCCTGTGCTCGAAATAGTCTACGAAATCCACTATGCCATTATAGATGCCGTCCCCGAGCTTGCGCAAGTGATCGGTGTCGGAAAGCTTCCTGGCTTCCGCTTCGTTGGTGACGAAACCTACCTCGACGAGTACCGAAGGCATCTTGGCATTCCTTACGACGAACCATTCCTCTTCCCTCAGGCCGCGGTTGACCGCGATGTCGCCCAGCCCACCCTTCAGGCCGCCGAGTATGCTCCTCGCCAGGAAAACGCTTTCGGTGGTGTACTCTTCCTCGAGCATGGCGTTCAGGATCGGGAGGACGTTTTCGTCCACACCCTCGGACTTTTTCGAATCCACGACAGTCCGCCGGTAATCGGGATTGAGGTACCAGACCTCATAGCCGGAAGCCGACTTGTTGAACGACGCGTTCGCGTGGATAGAGACGTAGATGATGGCTTCGTTTATGCCGAGGCTGATTTCATTGGCCATTCCTACCCTGGCGTCGAGGGACGGGAAGGTATCGCCCGAACGGGTAATCAGGATACGCTTGTCCGGCCATCGATCCTGCAGCCTGGAGAATACGTCGCCGGCAATGGAAAGGACGACGTCCTTTTCCAGTATTCGAAGGCGGTCCTTGCCGGAACCGAACTCTGCAATTGCACCGGAATCCTTTCCGCCGTGACCAGGATCGATTAGTATCGCCGCTATCGAAAAACGTGAAGCCCGTTCCGCGTCGCGCTCTGAAAACCACGATGCTATCGACGCGACCGCTTCCCGCGGGATCTCCAGCCTGGAACCGGCGTCGCGAACGGCAGGCGCCTTCAGGACGCGTCCGGCTCCCGCCGAGTACAGGGGAAAGCCGACCTTGAACCTGACCAGGTCGAGTCCACGGAGGATATGCCCTGTTCCGGTCAGCGTGTCGTAGGTTACGGTCGCCTTCCAGCCCGAGGCAGCCGCGAGCAGGTCGACCCAGGCGCCGGCGGTTTCCGGCGGCTTCGCGGCATCGGGGACAGGCTGGGCGTCAAGGGCAATCGTCAGGGAAAAAAGGGCTGCAACGGTAAAGGCACGAAGGTTCATGCCAGAGGGTTCCCCTGCCGCGCCTTGGCGGTTTCTACCACCCATGCTCCAGCCTGGTAGCCTCCGCGGATGAAGGCGCGCCAGAACGCGGCACCGAGCACCAGGTCGCCGGCGATGCCTTCCTCGGCTCCGGTGAGGACGGTTACGGCGGCAAGCGCATCCTGCACGGACCGTCCCTGCCAGTCGACAGCGGACTCGTCGCGCATTCCGCGGAGAGGGGCTATCGAGACGGTGGCGAAGGGCGGCTCGGTTCGAAGCATGTCGGGCATGGAATCCAGCGAGGCGAGCGTCATCGCGGACAGGCCGGAGAAAGCCTCGGGGGGCCATGAACTGCCGTCAAGCCCCGAGACCCGTCCGTCGCCCCTGATGAATGACTGGGTAGCCGGGTTTCCCGGTACCAGCCTGACTAGCATGGCCCTGGCGGCTGCCTCCGCGGCTCCGTCCGCCTCTGCGCGGCCTGCCGCGACCGCGATGACGTTGCCGCACTTCTCGACGTTGTTGCAGGGAAAAACCACGCGGTCGCCTGGCTCGGCGCGGGGGAAAACATCGCGGATGACCGCGGCATCGGCGTGCGCGGCATCGGCGTGCGCGGCAGAGACTATGGAGGCGACCGTTCCAGGAATCGATATCCAGGCGCGTTCGGAGCATACCAGGTTCGCCGATGGATCCGCGAATGCCGGTTCGACGCCGCAGGCAATGTCGATGGCCTCGGCGGTCACCTCTATGCCGCTCGAATACGGATAGGTCCATCCCGACATATATCCGCCTGACAGCCGCGCGGCTATTTCGCCTACGAAGGCGCCTTGACGCGTGTACTTGATGTCGCCCTTGGCTGCCCCGTCGCTGATTCCCAGAGCCCTGACACCAGCCTCGAAGACCGCCACCACTTCGTCCAGCACTTCCGGACCATAGGCCGACGGCATCGTATGCCCCATCTCGACGAAGAAGGGCTTGAAGACGACTATCCGGTCGGCGACGCCCCGAAGCACGATGCGTCCCTTGGACACGATGGCGTCGATGCTGAACTCGGGGCCATCCAGGTAACCTTCGACTATCGCCCGCCCGGTCCGCGAGTGGCCGACCGCGTCTGACCAGGCTTCCCTGAGTTCCGGCATCGACCGCGCCAGCCTGCACCCGCGGGAGCCCATGTTGTCGACCGGCTTGACGACCAGCGGCAGCCGCACGGGACTGCCGTCGTCCATGCCCGTCGCGAGGACTTCCGGATCATCGGCCGCGGTTCCGAAGGCGAAGGCCGGCACCGGTACGCCTGCCGCGGAGAGGCGCCGGCGCATCCTGGCCTTGTCCGACGCATCGAGGGCCACTTCGTACGGTATGCCCGGAAGGCCGAGCCTTTCGGCGACCCAGGCCACCGAGGCTGAGAAATCGGTGCCGGCGGTAAAGACGCCGACGAGCCCTTCGATACCGGCGGCTACGCGTGCCAGCGCTTCCTTGTCCTTGAGGTCGACATGGATGAATCGATGGGCCATCGAGGCGTGAGTCGCGTTGGCATTTCCGTCGGCGACATGGACACGGTAGCCCTTGCCCGTGGCTATCCGTATGGCAGGCCCCTGCATGACGCCGGCGCCGAGTATCAAAATGGACTTCATGTTCTCTCCGTGGCCCGGCCTGCGGTGCCGCCATTCAACCTGCCCTCGTACACGGCATAGCACTCGAAGGTGTCTCCGAGCCCGAACAGCCTGGAAACCGACATCGCGGCCCGGTAGCGGAACGAGTGCGGGTCGGCCGGGATCCCGGGGAAACGTTCCGGATGATGGCCGGTCACTACGATACGTTGTACCTTGAAACCGAAGCGCTTGAGAATACCGGGAGCCGTTGCCGGGCTCCATACGGTAAAATGATCATCGGGAGAACGCTCGAAAAAGGCCGGCGCGTTCCTGCGCGCCGAAACGCCGGAACCCGACGGCGTCGAGAAGGCGAACAGGCCTCCCGTCTTGAGGAGCGAAGCCACGCGCCTGAGTACGCGCCCGACTTCGTCGAAATGTTCTATGACGTACCACATCGATACGCAGGCGAGAAGCCTGGGGTACAGACCGTCGGCAGCCGGCGCTGAAAAATCGGCGACGAAGGCCGGCGCCTTCCAGGTCGCCCTGACGTATTCGACCGCATCGATGGCGATATCCACGCCGACGGCGTTCCAGCCCCTGGACTGGGCCTGGGCTACGAAGGCTCCGTAGGCGCAGCCGATATCTAGCACCGTCTCGCCTTCGTGTCCGGCCGGCAGGAGCGACTCGATGACGGCGAGGCGTCTGTCCGCCTGCTTGCGTATGGCCGGGATGTCTTCGATGTACGTCCTGCCGTACTGGGCCTTGTACTCCTCGAAGAAGTACGACCTGTCGGTGTAGGGGTTGCTTCTCGCAAGGAAGTAGGCCATGCGCACGAGGCCGCACGACGGGCAGGCGAAATACGTCTTCCGTTCCGTCCGGTACAGCGCGTGGCCGAAGCGCTCGCCGCATGACGGGCAGGCTCCGGCATGGCGCGGCGTCAGCGTTGACAGCCGGGCGGCAAGGTCAAGCCGCTCCCTGGGAGCGGCCGCCTGCGAAGCCGCCACGACGGCCGCCGGATCGGCAAGGACACGCCTGAGCACCCCGCGGTCGGGTTTGCCCGCCCCGAGGCTGACGAAGCCTGCCGCCCGTGCCAGACCCTCGTGTACTGCCCCCGGGTTGAGGAGGAGGACGGCGCAGCCAGCCCACGCAGCCTCGAAGGCGGTAAGGCCGAACTGCGTGACGACCAGGTCGTACGATCGGAGCATTTCCTTCAGGTCCTGGACCGGGCCGATAGCCGTGATGCCGGGGAAAGTCGCCGCCGCTCTTGAAAGCGCGCCTGACACGACGGTTACCTGTTGCGGTTCCACGAGGCCGCCGCCTATCGCGGCTTCAAGAAAGCGGTCGGCAAGCCCGGCCGGATCCTCGCCGCCAAAGCTGACCAGAAGGCGCTTGAGCGCCGATGGAGGCTGCCGACGCGCTGTCGGCAACGAAAGGAAGCCGAGCGAGGCGAGGTTGGCCGGGCCTCCCGAACGAATGGCGCGCGGCGGCCTGGGCAGGATGTCGACAAGGTACTCGGCTCGGAGCCTCGCCTCGCCGCCCTCGTCTATCGCCGCTACCGGCCCGAGCGCCGACCACCGTTCAAGCTCGAGGATCGATGTTTCCCTGTTGTCGAGAACGACCAGGGCGAACCTCGCTCCCTTTCCCAACTCGTCCACTATCCTGATGGTTTTAGTCTCGCGGGGGTACGCCAGCCTGAGCTCGTCCGAACTCCAGCAGCCCGGCCCCGGGTCGGCGGGGAGGAATATGGCGGCGCCGGCGCCTATGGCTTTGGCCAGCCCGAAACAGCGGGAGAGGTGGCCTGATCCGTTTCCCCGGCGCACCGAAGGCACGAGGATGATTTCGACCATCGGTCAGCCTGCTTTCCGCTCTGCCCTGAGCCAGGCGAGTACAGCGTCGTCGGACGGCTCGGGACCGAGCGCCGCAACCATGGACACGGTGCGGCGGAAGTCCTCGTCGGTGTCTACCGTCGCCCTTGCCTCCGGCAGCCGGTACGCATCGGGGCAACCGGGCCTTACGATGACGAAACTGACGGGATGCCCGTACAGATATGGGCAGACGTGTTCGCGGTCGAAGGCGCTCGTCGCGACAGAGGCAGCCCTGAGGAGAGCCGCAACCCCGATGACCTCGACGCCCATGCCCACCGGCATGCCGACGAGCCCGGCGTAATCGGCTCCGTATGCATCGGCTGCCTCGATGGCTAGCGATGCCAGGCGAACCGATGCGAACGGATTGTCCCCCGTGGCGCGTACTACCCGACCAAGGCCGAAGGCTTCAGCCGCCATAGCGTACCGGGCAAGCACGTCGTCCTTCGGCCCCGCAAAAACCGAAAAGCCAAACTCGGCGGCCACAGCAGCCAAGGCGCGCGCGCCATCGGCGTCAGTAGCCAGGATCCTCTCGTCGGCGGGTATCCCCCGCAAGCGCCTCATGACCATGCCGGCCAGGGTGGCCCCGCCCACGGGAAGTAGGGCTTTGCCTGGCAACCTCCTGGAGTCCAGCCGCATCTGCACGACGACGCCGGTCCTAAGAGGGAGTTTCACGACAGGGGATCCCACAGGTCGGCCAGCCGCGATGCATCGCCCTTGAAACGGTAGGCGCAGGCTTCGACCCAGTCGCGGGCCGCCTTGAATTCATCGAAGGCCGCCTTTGGCCCTTTTCGCGAGCGGGCCATGTAGCTCAGCAACCTGGAACGCGGAAGTACCGCACTGTCTCCGCTGTTGACTGGCGCAAGGTTCTTGAGCCAGAAACGGCCATAGTCGCCATCTGGGGTGGTGTCAAGCGACGGCGACTGGCCGTCGTAGTTCAGTTTCAGCGCCTGAGCGTAGCGTATGGTCTCGCCCCAAAGCCAGGAGCGCATGCCGAAATCCAGTTTTTGCCAGTACGGATTGCCTATCGTCCAGTCGAAACCGCCGAGCTGTGAAAATTTCTCCCTGGAATAGATGCCGCACGCATCGAAGGGGTAGAGGGATTTTTCGCCGTCCTTCCTCGGAGGCAGTTGGACCACCTTGAGGGCTTTCCCCGATTGGGCCGGATGGCTCATCGACGGCACCAGCGAGCCAGAGACGTCGCTCAGCATCGGTACGAGGCAGGCCGCGTCCAGGTCGACTACCTTGTCGAAAAACCGG
>PGXR01000321.1 GCA_002839245.1 Spirochaetae bacterium HGW-Spirochaetae-7
CGAATATCTTGAGCGGGTTAGGGGAGTTGCCCGGCTGGAACACCAGCGTGAGCCCCGCGTGCCCGTTGACGTAGCGCTGGAAGAAGGCTTGTTCCTCCCTCGAGAACGAAGCGAGCAACACGGCGCCGGTCATTGAAAGCCGGTACGGCACGCAGATGACGGTATAGGTATCGATTTTTATTGCGGTCAATCCCGTTTTGAGCCCCATGCGGGCCTGGGCAAACGGGTTGATCGCTGCCGTCATATCCTTGTATTGCACATAAATGTCGGTTTGCGTTTGCTGCATGCTGGTATCAGTGTAACCGCCATCGTAAAATCGTCAAGCGGCACCCATCGATTTCAACGCTGGCTTCCTGACAGGAACACCGCCACGTAATGGCCGTACAGCCGCGACCTGGTTTCACCGAATCCAGCCTGGGCGGCCTTGTACGAGGCGGAGCTCTCCGCGGTTTCGATGTCGCGTGCGGACAAGGGCAGCTTCTTGCCTACCAGCGACAGTTCAAGCGTCCTGTCCCTGACGATGCGCAACCCTGCAGCCAGCAGGCGCAATTCCGAAATGGTCTCCTTCTCGAATCGTGCCGCCGCCACGAACGTGGCAGGACAGGGCTCGCCGCGCATCAGTTCGCCAAGCCTGCAGACGGCGACGGAGTCCCAAGGCAGCGTAGGGATCCTCACGCGTGTCAGGAGGGCTGTAGCGGGAAATCCTGGGCGGTCGTCGTCGTTTATCAGCCCGTGGATGGATATCCAGCGCGAACCGCCGGCGTCACGTATCTCGACCGCCGCGTCCATGCAGGCCAAGGCGGCGAAACACGTCATGAACGAGTCCCGTGCCGCCAGGTTTCCGCCTATCGTCGCGAGGTTTCTGACGGTAGCCGTGCCAACCAGTCGTGCCGCTCCCCTGAGCGGACCAAGCGGCAGGATAAACGGCAGCGACAGGATGGCTGACAGCGAAACGCACGAGCCCAGTTCAAGGTAGCGGTCTGACCGGTTGATGACCGTCAGTTCCGGGATTCCATCGAGGTCCAGTATCGACACCGGCTTGTCGCCGTCATGCCTGTCGTTCCTGGTCGAAAGAAGCGTGCCCCCGGCCCACGGCACCACGTTAAGGTGGGTCTTCAGGAAGGCGATGGCCTCGGCCATCGATTGGGGGGCGGCTACGTCTTCAACGTGCACGGCCGTACTCCCCGCCCAGCTTCGATTCTATCGCCAGCTTTACGGCCTTCAGCGTCGCCGTCGGCGTCGCGCATCGACAATAGAC
>PGXR01000322.1 GCA_002839245.1 Spirochaetae bacterium HGW-Spirochaetae-7
AAGCCGAAAAGGAACGCCAGTACGTCGCGCGTACCCAGGCGAAGCTGGGGAACGCCGCCTTCGTCGACAGCGCGCCAGCCGAAGTGGTCGAGAAGGAACGCCAGAAGCTCAAGGAGGCGGAAGTCCGCGCCGAGAAGCTCGAGAAGTACCTCGGAGACCTGGCGTAGGCTGCGGCATGGACAGGAAGGGGCGACCGCTCCGTCAAGCGGAAGAACCTCCCCGGCTGGAAACCATGGCCGAGGAGGAGATGATCCGCCTCAAGAGCATGCACCTGGCCCCCTATATCCAGCTCGCCACCGTGCTGATAGGCAAGCGCCGCCGATCCGGCGGCAACATGTTCCGCCACCAGATCGATACCTTCGGCATCCTGATGGATTACGGATACATCGACTCGGTGCTCCTGAAGGCGGCAGTCATCCACGACCTCGTGGAGGACGTACCCGACCTGGACAGGGAGCAGATCCTGGAGATAGACGAGGAGAGCCAGGAAGTCTACCAGCTGGTCCTCGAGGTGACGAGACGGCCGGTCGAGTCCAAGGCCGTGTTCCTGACGCGCATTCTGGAGTACGGCAGCCATCGCGCCCTCGTGCTCAAGAGCGCGGACAGGATAAGCAACATGATTTCACTCGGTTACACGACGGACATATCCTTCATCCAGCGCTACGCCGACGAAACCGAACGATTCGTGTATCCGATAGCCGAGAAGGCCAACAAGGCCATGCTCGCGGAGCTCGTCGAGCTCGTCGCCACGCGCCGCGAATTCCTCGCACGCCGTTTCGAGATATAAAGATGCTTCATGATCGAAGCGTAATAAGGAGACAAGCATGACAAACGAATGGACCAAGGCGAGCATCGCCAGGACGATCGACCATACCCTGCTCAAGGCCATCGCGACAGAACAGCAGGTCCGCGAGCTGTGCATCGAAGCCAAGGCCAACGGCTTCGCTAGCGTCTGCGTCAACCCGTGCTGGGTGCCGCTATGCGCCAAGGAGCTGTCGAATTCCAAGGTGCTCGTCTGCACCGTCATAGGCTTTCCCCTCGGCGCCAACGCGACCGAGACGAAGGCGGCCGAGGCGGCCCTCGCCATACGGCAGGGCGCGGAAGAGGTCGACATGGTGATCAACCTGGGAGCCGCCAAGGCCGGCGACTGGAAGGTCGTCGAGGAGGACATCCGGTCCGTAGTCGCCGCCGTCGGCAATACCACGGTCAAGGTCATCATCGAGACATGCTACCTGACCGACGCTGAAAAGGTCAGGG
>PGXR01000095.1 GCA_002839245.1 Spirochaetae bacterium HGW-Spirochaetae-7
TCACCCCACTCAAGGTCGGCACCTCGTACCTACCCAAATACGCCTGCTGAGGCAGGCACAGGCTTCGAGGAACTAATTATCATTTTCAAGAATTCGTACTTTTTTTGACGATTATCGTAGTTATTTGTAGTATTGGTATGTTTATTAGCTAAAAAAGGTATATAATATAAGCAAGAGGTACACAATGAACAAGATCATGAACAAAGTAATCATCGGGATCAGCCTGATCCTTCTCGTCGGTTTCGTCGGCGCCTGCTCGAGCCCCATGTCCCCTGAAAGCGATTCCGCTTCCGCAGCGTCCAAGGCCATTGCCGGGGTTTCCAACACCCTGGTCTCCGGCACCACAGCCGCGGACGTCGCTCCCGTCGTCTACGGCGGCGGCTTCATCTTCGTGGTCAACAACGGCGCCCATGTCGCCGCCACGCAGTCCGGTCTCGGCACCATCGACATCGTCAACAACGGCGGCGTCCTTGCCGCCACCAACACCGGCACCGGCACCATGACCATCAACAGCAACGCCACGGGCGCAGTCGCGGTCACCAACACCGGCACCGGCAACGTTACCGTGAACGCCACCGGCGCGGCCGCCATCGCCATCGTCCACTCGGGCGACGAAGACTTTTTCTACCCAGCCCGCTAGTACTAAACACATGATGTTTCGAGGGTCGCCTGCTGGGCGGACCTTTTTTGAAGGACGAAGCCAGCAGCGGCTGGGTACCAAAGCGCGGGAAGCCCAGGAAGAGCCTGAACGACAGCGGCTGCCGGTATCACCAGTCATATGCCCTACCAACACGCAAGACCTGCGATTGAATCTATCCATATCGTATCCGTGTACAACGCAAGGAACGCAATCATTGTTGCGCCTGGTGAGCGTAAAAGGCTTGAGATGGCTGCAATGCCGTTCAGGCTGCCTCGTTTTCCGCTGAAATGGGTATGGCTGCTTGCCTTTGCATAAGCGTGCAGCCTTTGTCATCGCCGATGATAAAACGCCGGAATCCTCCGGCGCACGGTTGCCAGTACTTGCCAAAGAACAAAGGGCTCGGCCTCTGGCGGGATGCTGGCGATTCTGCAAACCGACCGCTACCAGAAGCCCCCGGGCAAGGAGCGCAGCATGATGAAGCGCTGATTCTCCAAGGTCAGGGCAAAGCGTAGGCATAGACCGCCATCATCCCTCGGGGACAGCGGGCGGGTCCATGGCGAGGTGGACGATTCTATCACCCTGCCTGTATATAGAAGGGCCCGTCCGCGCTTGCACGCGGACGGGCCCTTTGATTGTACATGTACGTCTGGCTATTCCGGATCGTTGTAGAGGTAGCAGGCTACCTGGTGCCCGGAGCCGGCATCCCTGAGCCTGGGTATGCTCTTGGAGCATTTGTCCATGCGCTTGGAGCAGCGGTCGTAGAAATAGCAGCTGGTGCGGACCTTGTCAGGAGACGGTACGTCACCGGTGAGGATTATGCGCTGGCGCTTCCGCTCGACCGCGGGGTCGGGGATAGGCGCAGCCGAGAGCAGGGCTTGGGTGTACGGGTGCAGCGGTTTCTGGTATAGCTCCGCTGAGTTGGAGAGTTCGACGATGACTCCCAGGTACATCACCGCGATGCGGTTGGAGATGTACTGGATCACGGCAAGGTCGTGCGCTATGAACAGGTACGTAAGGCCGAATTCTTCCTGGAGGTCCTTGAAGAGGTTCAGTATCTGCGACTGGATGGAGACGTCGAGCGCCGATACCGGCTCGTCGCATAGCATGAGGTCGGGCTTGAGCGCCAGCGCTCGGGCTATGCCGATGCGCTGCCTCTGGCCGCCGGAGAATTCGTGCGGGTAGCGGTTCTTGAAGAAACGCGACAGTCCGACGCGCTCGAGCAGTTGTTCCACGCGTTCGTCAATCTCGGTCTTCGAGAGGCTCAGTATCCTGGCCTTCGTGAAGATGCGCAGCGGTTCGGCGACGATGTCGCTGGTCGTCATTCGCGGATTGAGCGAGGCGTAGGGATCCTGGAAGACTATCTGCATGTCCTTGCGGGCCTTCAGGACCTCGGTAGGGGTGGCCGTCGTCAGTTCCTGGCCCTTGAGAAGCACCGAACCGGCCGTCGGCCTGTAAAGCTGGGACACCGCGCGCAGCGTCGTCGACTTGCCGCAACCCGACTCGCCGACGAGGCCGAGTGTCTCGCCCTTCTTTATCGACAGGTCCACGCCGTCGACAGCGTAGATGTATCCTTTTTTCTTGGTCCACAGCGAGCCCGTGTGGTACGGAAAGTGCATCTTGAGGCCTGTAACCTCGAGGAGGTTACCGTTCGTCGTGTTTGCCATTATTTCCCCTCCCCGTAGAGCCAGCACGCGACGTTACGCTTGGGTCCGAGCTCGGCGATCTTGGGATACTTGGTCTTGCAGACATCCATGGCGCGTTCGCAGCGCGGGAAGAACGGGCAACAATCTGGAAGGTTGATGACGTTGGGCGGTTGGCCCGGGATTGAATACAGCCGTTGCGTATTGGTCCTGTCCAGGCGCGGCACGCTCTTGATGAGGCCCTGCGTATAGGGATGTTTCGGGTCGGAGAAAATCTCGTCAGCCGAGCCTCGTTCCACGATGCGGCCGGCGTACATGACGCATATCGCGTCGCACATTCCGGCAACGACGCCCAGGGAGTGGGTGATGAGTATCACGGCCGTTCCCAGGCGGCTGGAAAGTTCCTTGATAAGTTCGAGGATCTGCGCCTGTATCGTCACGTCGAGCGCCGTGGTCGGTTCGTCCGCGATGAGTATTTCAGGCTCGCACGACAGGGCCATGGCTATCATCACGCGCTGGCGCATGCCGCCGGAGAACTGGTGAGGATACTGGTCGATGCGTTTCTCGGGAGCGGGTATGCCTGCGAGCTTGAGCATCTCAATGGCCTTCACCTTGGCGGCTACCTTGTCGAGCCCCTGGTGCAGGATGATCGTCTCGATCATCTGCGTGCTGATGCGCATGAAGGGATTGAGGCAGGTCATCGGGTCCTGGAAGATCATCGAGATCTTGTTTCCCCGAATCTTGCGCACTTCCTCGTCGTCCAATGTCAGGATGTCCTTGCCCATGAACATCACTTCGCCGCCGGCGATGCGCCCGGGTGGGCTGGGTATCAGCCTCATGATCGCGAGGTTCGTGACGCTCTTGCCCGAGCCCGACTCGCCGACTATGCCGAGGGTCTCGCCCTTGCGGAGATCGAAGCTCACGCCGTCAACGGCCTTGAGGAGCCCCTCGTCCAGCTTGAAGTACGCCTTCAGGTCCTTGACCTGGAGTATGACGTCATCGGTCATTCGATGGTCTCCTTAGGATCTGTTCTTGCTCTGCGGATCGAGAGCGTCACGTAGGCCGTCGCCAAGGAAGTTGATGGCGAACAGGAATATGGTCATCGCGATTCCCGGAACGAGGAGCCGCCATGGATACAGCTGCATGCCCTGGACGCCCTCGCTGACCAGGGTGCCCCACGATGCCCGCGGCGCCGACACGCCTAGTCCGAGGAAGGACAGGAAGCTTTCGCTCATGATGAAGCTTGGAAACTGCAGAGTGGCGTAGATGATGATGATGCCGAGCGAGTTCGGCAACAGATGCCTGAAGATGATGCGGCCGGAACCCGCGCCCATCGACTTGGCCGCCTCGACGAACTCCGAATTCTTCAGGCTGATGACCTGCCCGCGCACGACGCGGGAGATGGTCAGCCACGATATCATGGCGATGGCGATGAACAGAACGAAGATGCTGTTAGAACCGGTGGGCAGCATCGACATGATGATGATGACGATCAGCATGTACGGCAAGCTGTACATGAGGTCGACGAATCGGCCTATCATGTTGTCGAGCCATCCGCCTATGTAGCCGCCCAAGGCACCGAGTATGATGCCTATGCAGGCTGCCGTCAGCGTGCCTATGAGGCCTATCATTATCGATATCTGGCCGCCGTTGATCGTCCGGGACAGCATGTCTCGGCCCAGGTAGTCGGTACCGAAGATGTAGACGCGCTTGTGGATGGGGTTTGAGTCGATTTCACCCTTCAGCTGCACGACTTCAGCGTTTACGCGCTCGAGGTCCGTCTTGAGATCTGAACGGCCGCTCTTCTCGATGGCGTCCTTCAGGTCACGCCGCCTGTTCTCCAGTTGCCCGAGCGCGACGATGCCGGCGGATTTCAATGACGGCGGGAGATTCATGTGCAGAGTCTCCTGGTCGGTATAGCTGTAGAACGGCAGGGCGCCGGCGCCGCACGTTACCACCAAATAAAATGCGACGATCCACATGCCGATGACGGCCATCTGGTTGCGCCGCAGCCGCTTCCAGGCGTCCGCCCAAAGCGACACGGGTTTTACGTACTGGTTGAACTCGTTGGTTGCCTTGTCGGTCTTCTTTTCGAGTATGGGCATTTGTCGGCTCCTTAGTTGTAGGAGATGCGCGGGTCGAGGAGGCCATACAGGATGTCCACGACGAAGTTGGCGACGATCAGGATGATCGAGTACACGATCACCTCTCCCATGATGACCGTATAATCGCGGTTGAGCGCCGACTGTACGAATATCCGGCCGATGCCTGGTACGACGAATATCTGCTCGACCACGACGGAGCCCGTGATGATGCCCGAGAAGGCCGGCCCGAGGTAGGAGACGACAGGCAACATCGCGCCTTTGAGGACGTGCTTGCGTATGACGACGCTTTCCTTGAGGCCTTTGGCGCGGGCGGTCCGGACGTAATCCGAACGGAGCACCTCAATGATCGAGCCGCGTGACATGCGTGCGATATACGCGAAATACGGCATCATCAGGGTGATCGCGGGCAAGATCACCGTCATCCAACCGGCCCTGCTCGAAATCCATCCTGAAGTCGGCAGCCACTTGAGCTTGAGGGCGAACACGAGCATCAGGATGGGGCCGATGACGAACAACGGTATGGATATGCCGAGCACGGCGACCGACATGGCCGCGTAGTCCTGCCACTTGTTCTGTTTGAGCGCCGATACAATGCCGACGGACGTACCGAGAAGCACGGCCAGGGCCAGGGCCATCGTACCCAGCATGATCGATACCGGGAAGGCGGTGCCGATCAGGTCATTGACAGAATGGTCCTTGTACCGGAAGGACGGCCCGAGATCGAACTGCAGCACGTCTCCGACATATCTGAAGTACTGACTCAGCATAGGCTCGTCCATGTGGTACTTGTGCATGATGTTGGCCATGATCTCGGGAGGAAGTTTCTTTTCTCTCGAGAACGGCCCACCAGGGGCGAGCCTGATCAGGAAGAAGCTGAGCGTCACGATGACGAGCAACGTCGGTATGATGCTCAGTACTCTGCGGACGATGAATCTGGACATCGTTTCCTCGCTTGCTAAGGTAATGGATCGCCAAAGTATATCCTGACGGCCCTTCGTGTCGCGCCTGTTTATCCGGAGGAGCGCTACGACGGTGTATCAGTATAAACCCGAAATGCTCTATAGCGCCAGACGGAACAACACCTTGGCGCGAAAAATGAAATGGAATATTGGTAAATGAAACAGATATGACCGAACCATTAAAAAGGCCCGGCGCCTTTGCGCCGGGCCTTCAATCGATTGGTTTACTTCTTGGGAGCGATGGTCTTCCACTCGTGAGCGCCGAGCGGATTCGGATACCATCCCTGCCACTTGGTCAGGTCGATCATGTCCTGGGACACGTAGTGGTAGAACGGGATGACGGCCTGGTCCTTGGTGATCAGGAGGGCTTCGGCCTGCTGCAGAACGGCCATGCGCTCGGCACCGGGCTTCATCGTGGCGGCTTTCTTGACGAGGGCGTCGTACTCCGTATTGGCGTACAGGCCGTCGTTGTTGCCGGAACCGATGATGAACATGTCGAGGAAGGTGTTCGGGTCGAGGTAGTCGCCTACCCAGCCGGCGCGCGCGATGAAGAAGTCATGCGCATTCGAACGGGTATCGAGGAAGGTCGTCCACTCCTGGTTGGCCAGGGTGACTTCGATGCCGAGGTTCTTCTTCCAGTTTTCCTGCACCCACTCGGCGATTTTCTTGTGGCCAGAGCTGGTGTTGTAGATAACGGGAACCTTCGGGAAACCCTTGCCGCCGGGGAAACCGGCCTCGGCGAGGAGCTTGCGGGCCTCTTCGACGTTGAACGTAACGCCCTTTGCGGGGGTGTATCCGGCCATCGTCGGTACCATCGAGGAGGTGGCGAGCTGTCCGCCCTTGGTCACCTTGTCGACGAGCTCCTGCATGTCGAGCGCCATCGCCAGCGCCTTGCGGACGCGGACATCGGTGAACGGCTTGCGGGTCATGTTGAAGATGTAGTAATAGGTCGCTACCTGCGGGGAAACCTGGTAGTCGGGGCGGAGCTTGACCTCGTCGATGAGGTCGAGCGGAACACCTGAATCCCAGTCCATCTCGCCGGCCTTGTACTTGTTGTAGGCGGTGAGGTTGTCGTCGATCGGCAGGAAGGTGATCTTGGTCAGAGCGACGTTCTTGGAGTTCCAGTACTTGTCGTTCTTGACGACGATAAGGGATTCCTGGGGCTTCCACTCGAGGAGCTTGAACGGACCGTTGCTGACGAAGTTTTCCTTCTTGATCCAGTCGTCGCCCTTGGCGTTGATGACGTGCATCGGGAGGACGGCGAACGCGTAGTGGGCCATCATGTCGACGGCGTACGGCATCGGGCCGAGCAGGTCGCACTGGAAGGTCGAGTCGTCGACTGCGCGAATCGCGACTGATTCCTTGCCGGCCTTGCCGGTGTTGAATTCGTTGGAGCCCTTGATGACCATGGTGACCATGTAGGCGTACTCGGACGCGGTGGCCGGATCGAGCGTGCGGATCCAGCTGTCAACGACGGTCTGCGCCGTGATCTTGGTGCCGTCAGACCAGTTGGCCTTGCGGAGCTTGAAGGTTATCTGGTCGCCCGCTGGATTGACGGTCCAGCTCTCGGCCAGGCCGGGAGTGGCAAGCGAAGTCTTGGGATCATAACCTACGAGGCCCTCGAACAGCGCCATGTATATATGATGCTCAGGAACGCCCTGGATCTTCGAAGGATCAAGGGTCTGGGGTTCGGCGCCGTTGCCCATAATGAACTCGACACCCTTGGATGCGCCACCCGTGCCACCGCAGGAGACGATCAAGGTCGCCGCCAGGACGATGAAGAGCAGGCCAGAGAGAACACGTTTCATGGTTCCTCCTTATGGAACTTGGTGGAGCAATTGTATTCCCTCGAAAACAAGAAATCAAGAGATGTTTTTTTCTGAGCGCTGAAAATGACAGTATTTTTGACCTTTAATTTGAATCCATTACTGTATATAAGAACGGGCCACCATGTTGATGGCCCGTTCCGTCGCTGACTACGCCTGAACGCGCTCGATTATTCGCGGGTGATCCCGATGCTCTTCTCACGGGCCTCGGCACGTTTTGGCAGGCTGACCGTCAGGAGGCCGTCCTTGAATGTCGCCTTTATCGTCTCCAGGTCGACATCCCTGGGCATGCTGAACGATCTGCGGAAGGTGCGTATGCCGCGCTCGCGTATCAGCCAGACGCCATCCCTGCCGTCCTTCTTCTCCTCGTCCTTGGAAGAAGAGATGGTAAGGACCCTGTCGTTTACCTTGATGTCCACGTCTTTCTCGGCGAAGCCCGGCAACTCGGCCTCGAGCAGGTAGCGCTCCTTGTCCTCACGGATGTCGACCGTGGGATATCCCCTCGTGCCTGCGCTGCTCGGATACTGTTCGTCGCGGCCGAAGACATCGCTTACCAGCCTGTCCCAGTTGTCGAAGACGGAAAGGACAGAATCGGGATTGTAGGTGACTACGCTCTTCATGATGAACCTCCTTGAAGGTGTGGAATGAATATTTGGCGCGATGCCGTGCGGCCTACGGCCCTTCATCGCGTCCATAAAGCAATATGCAGTAGTCGTGCCAAGTTTAACAAAAGGTAGTCATAAAAATTTGTATCAAAGTAATTCGTATTGTGAAAAAGAAATAGGGATGTTCCACCCAACGATGGCCTGGTTCCGTGGCAGGGCAACCTATGCATGCTGCCTCCAATCTCGGAAGGCATGCAGCGCCGATGTTTCATTTTGATACAATTTTCACCAAAATTGAATGATAGACATGTTTCAAACGGAAACACGCTGGACGAATCGCCTTCCATTCCCGTATTCACTATAGTCATCCCAAGAGGGATTTCCTGAAGCAGGTGTTCGAGGC
Source organism: Spirochaetae bacterium HGW-Spirochaetae-7 (assembly GCA_002839245.1). Taxonomy (GTDB): domain Bacteria; phylum Spirochaetota; class Spirochaetia; order Treponematales; family UBA12059; genus SZUA-370. Next base: position 8,179 of record PGXR01000095.1, read on the forward strand.
GGCGTTCGGCCTCATTACGGGAGCCGAAAAGGGCTCGCTCTAAGAATTGCAGGGTGATCGTTACCTCCCTGTCTTCGCCCACGGCTATGATTTCGGCGTGCTTTCGCGAATCTCGTTCGGTCGTGCGGATGCGTTCTTCGATTTCGGGATAGACGAGGGGGCGAGCATACGGGCATACGAGACGCGGATATTGGGATGCGACGGGAAGAACTTCCCGCCGGAGACCATGGCGGTCCTCGCTGATATCCGGGTTCTTCGCGCAGAAACCCCACCTGGAAAAAGAAACGCAGCACTACAGGGGCATCGTTTCCGCCCTGGTGTCGGCTATCGAGGTGCTGGATAGCTGTACCGAGGGGCATGGGAAAAGGGTCTCGGACTTCAGCACCAGTCTGGCCCGTCGCCTTGGACTGGAAGCGGCCGAAGTCTCCGAGATCAGCACGGCGTCACTCCTGCACGACATAGGCAAGCTGGGTGTGCCTTCGGAGATACTCCTAAAGCCGGCGGGGCTCGATCGCGACGAGTATGACCTGGTCAAGAAGCATCCCGAGTATTCAGCCAGGATACTGAGCCAGGTCCACGGTTTCGAGTATATCGTGGACCTGGCGCTGCGCCACCACGAGCGATACGACGGCATGGACTACCCGGACGGGCTTGCCGGTGACGCGATTCCTCTCGGCGCACAGATCATTCAGCTTGCTGACTGCTTCGATGACATGACGAGCTCGCGATCCTGCCGGCCCGCCCTGTCGCTCGGACTGGCCACGAGGGATATCCGCGAGGAGTCTGGGCGCCAGTTCAATTACGCGGTCGCCGAGGCCGCCATTGAAATATTCGCGGAGCGACGAGCCGGTCGGGGCTAAGCACTCGAAGGGGATGCTCCGGCCTTGCGGATGTACAGGGGGACTGAAGCCCGTTCCTGCCCGTCTATGGAAAGCACCAGGCGCCAGGAACCTACCCGGTCGATCCTGAGGTTGACGATGTTCAGCGCCAGGTTGGCGCAGGCGGAGTCTCCGCCTATGCCGTCGACATTCATCGAGCCGTCGAGCGCAGGCGCCAGCCGGCCGCCCGAGCCGTCCGCCAGTTCCAGCTTGATCGCATGGGAGCCGAGTTCGTAGATCTGGAAGCGTATCCGCGCGGCGACGCACATCAGCGGGTGCACCGAGGGGAAATCCCGCACGGTTATCGCGTCAAAGGCGCCGGTGATGTGCAGCTTGCCCATCGCGTCCTGTGCGAAGTCGCACAAGGCCAGGATTTCTACGTTCATGATAGATGTATAGCGCGCGGGGGCGGGTACGGCAAGCTGGAAGTCCCGGACCCGAGGCTACTCGATGACGCGCAGTTCGGAGAAGTACAGCTCGTCAATGCGTCCGAGAGACAGCATGGAGTTGAGCGTATCCCTGAGCGCGGCCTTGACGGTCGGCTCGTTTGCGGGGCGCAGGTCATCGGCGCTCCTGGAAGAGAAGAAAGCGGTTGCGGCGGCGCGCATGTCGTTGCGCTTCCTGGCTAGCTCCTCGCGGAATTGCCTGTCGCCAGAGTCGTACGGGAAAGCTATGTCGACCACGACGACGGCTCCGGGCTCGCCCCGGGTCCTGGCCCGCACTCGACCCAACCCGTCCCATACTCCCGCTTCCGCTACGGTCGCGGGAACGGAATCCCGGGACAGCTTCCTGGCCCGCGAGCCTGTAACGACGCCGTACCCCGTCCCGGCGACAAATACTATAAAGATGCCGGCAAGTATCAGCGCCAGCACTTTTTCAGTTCTGTTCATTCTTCTCTCCCGGATTCAGGCCGCCTCGTCTCAGCATGGCCGCGGTCACGGCCAAGCCTATGCCGCCGAGTATACCGCCGGTGGCGAAGAATACCGAGGGGTAACCGGCGAAAGTCGCGAGCATGGCGCCGACGGCGGGACCCAGGGCCGCTCCTGCGTTCGAAACGGATGATGAAAGGCCGTAGGTCGAACCCTGCTTGTCCCGGTCGCAGAACGACGCGATGAGCGCGTTGACGCTGGGCATGGTACCCCCGAGAAACACGCCCGAACCAAGCCTGAGCCAGAGGAGTTGCCATGGAGTAGTGACGAAGCCCTGGGGTATATAGAAAGCCGTCGCGCCAACCATGCATACTATCAAAGTGCGGCTGTAGCCGAAACGGCCGGAGACCTTGCCGATCGCCGCCGCGGCCAGGGCTCCCGAAATCGAGCCTGCAGCGATGATGAAGCCGGACATGGACCCGACGCCGGCCGTGCCGTTGGTCATCGACATGACGTAGAGAGGCAGCATCGGCGCGACCACCGAAGCGGCGAACTGCACGGAAAACACCACGGCCAGCAGCGAGCCGAGGGCTGGCGTTTTCAGGAGCGGCGAAAAGTCGGGCACGGCATTCTTCAGGAACGACCCCGTCCTGGGCTTTGGCTTGAAGTCTTCCCGCACGAAACGCCACACGATGAAGGCCGCGGACAGCAGGAGAAAGCCCGTGGCGATGAAATTGATCCTCAGGCCGAGGGTGTCGGCTACCACGCCGCCGAATAGGGGCCCGATAGAGTTGCCAAGGTAGACCGCCATCTGCATGAGCCCCAGCCTGTAGCCCAGCTCGGCCGCCGGCGTTATCGAGGCGGTGAGGACGGTCGCCGCC
>PGXR01000096.1 GCA_002839245.1 Spirochaetae bacterium HGW-Spirochaetae-7
TGCCGAACACGCGCCGTTTACCGAACGATGCCATGGATCATGCCCCTCTAACCAGCAATTTCTTTGCGACTGGCAGATGCGAATCGCATCCGTGCGCCTGCCGCCAGGTCGTCCATCGTCTTGATCTCCTCGCGCGATACGGCCTTGTAGTAGGCCGACTCCTCGCGCTCACGCAGCTTTTCGACCAGCTTTTTGGCGATTCTTGCCGCTACATAAACCTTTCGGGCCTCCTCGCGCTCCACCTCCGCAAAGGCAAGCGCCTTGAGAAGCTTCTCGCGCTCCGAGCCAAGACGCACCGCGTACAGCTCGGCGCTGCGATGGTCGGCCGCAACGCTGCCCGGCCTGAATCGTTCACGCGAGGCAAGCAACGTCGCCCTGGCATTCTCTTCGAGGACGAGGTTCAGCCTGGCGCAAACCGCTGATTTTACTGCAAGCCCGGCCTCCGCAGCCTGCTCCGCATATTCCCTGACCTTGAGCACGTGCTCAAGGCCGAACGAGAAACGCCTCATGGCGAAGCCTTCACGCGGTCCGGCTCTGCGAAGGCGGCCAACTCGGAGACAGGTATCGAAAGCCCTGCGATATCGCCGAGACGCTTGATCGTATCGGCGATCGGAGCCTTCTCGGCGACTCCCTGCATCAGGAATGACTCGATGGCATCGTGCTTCGCGATGGCCTCGTCGATGCCCGCATTGGTACCCTTGACGTAGGCGCCGATGCTGATCATGTCCTCGGATTCCTCGTACGTCGCCATGAGCCTGCGGACGATGCCCATCGCCTTCTGCGTTATCGGTCCCGTGACGGCCTGGGAAAGCCGCGAAATCGACTTGAGCACGTCCACGGCGGGATAATGGTAACGTTCGGCCATCTTGCGCGAAAGCACGATGTGCCCGTCGAGTATTCCGCGCACGGTGTCCGCAATGGGCTCGTCCATGTCGTCGCCGTCGACCAGTATCGTGTAGACGCCTGTTATTGAGCCCTTGAGCGAGGTACCCGAACGTTCGAGCAGCTTGGGCAACGAATCGAATACGCTCGGGGTGTATCCCCTCGTGGTGGGCGGTTCGCCTATCGCCAGCCCTATCTCTCGCTGGGCACGGGCGAAACGCGTCACCGAGTCGAAGAGCAGGAGTACGTCGAGGCCGCGGTCCCTGAAATACTCCGCCACAGCAGTCGCCACATAGGCGCCGCGGAGGCGGGCAAGCGGGGGCGTATCGGATGTGGACACTATGACTATCGATCGCGCAAGACCTTCTTCGCCCAGGTCGTTCTCGATGAATTCACGGACCTCGCGGCCCCGTTCGCCTATAAGGGCTATCACGTTGATGTCGGCGTTGGTATTGCGCGCCATCATGCCGAGCATCGTCGACTTGCCGACGCCGGAGCCGGCGAAAATGCCAATGCGCTGCCCCCTGCCGAGAGGCAGGAGACCGTCCATGGACCTGATGCCGGAACTGATGCGCTTGCGTATGCGTTTCCTGGTGAGCGCGTCGGGAGGCGAGGCTACGGCCGGGTAATACTCTGGCGAAGCGATGTCGCCCTTCCCGTCCAACGGCTTGCCCATCGAATCGAGGACTCGTCCCAGGAGCTTGTCCGATACCGGCACCCTGAGCATCTCTCCCGTCGCGATGACCGTGCAGCCGGCTTCTATCCCGTTGAGTCCCGAGTAGGACATCAACTGCACGGTTTCGTCGCGGATGCCCGCGACTTCCGCCCAGGCGACCGTCCCGAGCCTCGGCAGGAGGATCTGGCACAGTTCCCCGACGACGGCCTGGGGGCCCCTGCTCTCGACGAGAAGGCCCTGAACCTTGGTCACACGCCCCGTGTACTTGATGGGATCGGACAGCTCGACGACGTCGAGGTACTTGGCTATGAGGTCCACTGCTCTACTGCGCCTTTCCGCGCGCCTTGATCGGCGAGATGTCGAGGATCTTCTCCTCGAGCTCATGAAGCTGGCTCTGGATGCGCGCGTCTATCTCGCCGAAGTCGGTTTCGATAATGCACCCGCCTCGGTCGACCGCGGAGTCCTCGACGATCGCCAGCTTCTTGGCGTTCTCTGCCATCTCGATGAAATCCTTGGCGTGCTCGGTGGTCAGCTGGAGATCGGCCAGGTTCACCCTGACGATCACGTCGCTCCTCGTCTTTAGCTTGCGCAGGGCCTGGGTGATGTTCGACAGCACGACGTTCTTCTGGTTCTCCGATATGGTCTTGACGACCTTGCGGGCGATCAGGAGCACCAGTTCGACTACCTGGGCCTCGGTCTGCTCGAGTATCTGGGCGCGCTTGTCCATGGCACGGTCGAGTATCACGTGGAGCCTGTTCACCAGCCGCTCGACCTCGTTCTTGCCTTCCTTGTAGCCCGCCTCCCGACCCTCGTCAAAGCCTTCCTTGTGCGCCGCCTTTGTCACCTCGTCAATACGGGCCTTGGCCTCTGCCTCGAAAGCCTGGATCTTGACCTCGGCCTCGCGCAAGGCCTTTTCAGCCGCGCCTTCCGCGTCGCGCCGTATCTTGAGCGCCTGGTCGTTCTTGCGCTTGACTTCCTCGAAAGCGGCGGCCTCCGCCTTGGCGACGATGTCCTGTGACTCGGCGCGGGCAGCGGCCACCATCGTTTCCTTTTCGCTTTCCCAGTTCTGCCTGAAGAGCTCGGCCTCGCGGCGCAGGTCGTCGGCCGTCGGGCCCTGGTACTCGATGACCGGTGCGGCGTCCTCGATCTCTTCGTCGACGACTTTGCCACCGGGAGCGTTGAGCACGTATGCGCTCGTGAGGTGGACTGTCTCCTGGGGCCTGAATACGGTCTTGGCCATGGCCTACCTTCTACTGGATCAACTGGTCGTCCTCGCCGCGGGCGATGATTATCTCTCCCGTGTCCTCGAGGTGACGGATTACCGCTACTATCTTCTGCTGGGCTTCCTCGACGTCCTTTATGCGGACCGGCCCCATGTACTCCATGTCTTCCTTGAGCGCCTGCGATGCGCGCTTGGATACGTTCTGGAATACCTTCTCCTGTACTTCCGTGTCCACGCCCTTGAGCGCACGAGTGAGGTCCTGGGTATCGACCTCGCGTATGACCTTCTGGATCGAACGGTTGTCCAGCATGACGATGTCCTCGAAGACGAACATCTTCTTCTTGATTTCTTCTGCGAGCTCGGGGTTCTCCTCTTCGAGGGCCTCGAGTATGCCCTTCTCCGTCGTACGGTCCGCGAGGTTGAGTATCTCCACGATCGCGTCGACGCCACCGGCGGCAGTGTAGTCCTCGCTCGATAGCGTCGACAGCTTTTTCTCGAGCACGCGCTCCACCTCGCGCAGGACTTCAGGCGATGTCCGGTCCATCATAGCTATGCGCTTCGCCACGTCCGACTGATGCTCCTTGGGGAGCTTTGTCAGGATGTAGCTTGCCTTGTTCGGCTCCAGGTACGCCAGGATCAGCGCTATGGTCTGGGGGTGCTCGGTCTGTATGAAGTTGAGGAGGTTGGCCGGATCGGTCCGGCGAATGAAGTCGAAAGGCCGGACCTGCAGCGAACTCGTCAGCCTGTTGATGACGTCTATGGCCTTCTGCGAGCCGAGGGCCTTCTCGAGCAGTTCCCGGGCATAATCTATGCCGCCCGAACTTATGAACTCGCTGGCCATCATCAGTTCCTGGAACTCCATGAGGACGGCATCCTTGAGGTCAGGCTCGACGTTCTCGAGCCGGGCAATCTCGAAGGTGAGCGTCTCGATCTCGTCTTCGCGGAGGTGCTTGAATATCTCTGCGGATATCTCGCTGCCAAGGGTTATGAGGAAAATTGCGGCCTTCTGGCGGCCGTTCAGGTCCTTCGCGCTCTTGGGCTTCTTGCCGGGCGAACCAGAGGTTCCCGCTCCGGCCGACTTGCCCTTTGTCGGGGTGGCAGCTTGAGCCATAGATTATTCCTCCCTGAGCCAGGTCCGGATGAGCTGAGCCACATCCTCGGGGTGTTCCTTGGCCATGTTGATCGCGTGCTCCTGGAGATCCATTCGCTTGCGCTCCTCCACGGACATCGACACCTCGATGTTCTGCTCCTCCGCCTGCCGTATCGCGTTCTCCCTGAGCATTTGCTGCTCCAGGGCACGCTTCTCTTCCGATATCCTTCTCCTGCGCTCCAGCTCCCTGGACGCCAGCCTGAAGACGATGAACGCGACGAGCAGGAAGGCGACGCCTACCAGCGAATACAGGATGATCCTGTTTGTCTGAAGCCGCCTCAGGAACGCTTCGTCTTCTTCCCTGAACTGGAGGCTCCGGTCGAACTGGATATTCCTGACGGTAACCGAGTCGCCTCGCATCCTGTTAAAACCTATGGCATCCCGTACCAGGGCAGCGGCGGCGTCAAGGTCGGACTGCGAAACCGCCACGTACTCCCGATCGATGCCTCCTTCGGGCCTGACTACGGGAGTTCCCTTGTCAGTATACTTCCACTTCCAGACTCCGTCGATATTTACCGAAATGGTTACGCGATCGATGGCGGGGGACGTGTCTTCGACGCTTTTCCTCGTGTTGAGCGCCTCGTTCTCGATGGTATGCGTCTGGGTCGCCTTGCCGACCATGTTCTGGAGGTCCTTGTATGCCGGAGCCGTCTGGCCTTCGACTCCCGCCGGGCCCTCTGGGTTGAAACCGGTGCCCTGGTACTCGTATGTCGTGTTCTCCGATGAAAGCCGCACCGAGGGCTGTATCAAAGAGTCGTCGTACGGCGTGATGGGATTGTCGGGCTTGAGGACAAAGGGAAAATGCTCCTCGGTCGACACGCTCTTCTTGCTCATGTCCATGTCGATCTTGATGTTCAGGTCGCGAACGCGGTCGCTCGTGTAAATCTGCTGGAGGGCCTTCAGGACCGCGGCGCGGTAGTACGCTTCCTGGCGCTGGACGAGCTGCTGCTCGCGCTTCGTCCGTTCTATCCTGTCGAAATCCTCGAGGCCGGCAAAATCGTTCAGGACGAGGCCGTTCTGGTCCGTGATGACGATGTTCTCGTCGGCAAGGCCGGAAACAGCGAACCTGATGATCTTCTGGACGCCTTCGAGCTTCTTGCGGTTTGTAGAGATGTCCGCTCCGGGCTTGGGATACAGGATGATGCTTGCCATTACCGGCTTCTGGTCCTCGGTGAACAGCTTGTCCTCGGGTATCTCGATGACCACGTTGGCCTTGTCGATGTCGGACAGCGACTCGATGTGCTTGGTCACCTCCTGGATGATGGCCTTGCGCAGGTTCACGTTACGCTCGAAGTCGGTGACCGTGAAACGGTCGATCGAGAAGACCGCCCACGGGTCCGTTCCCTTGGGGATCAAGTCTTCGCGTAGAAGTATCGCGTTGGCCCTGGCCCGGGTGGGTTCGTCCTTGACATAGAGCACGTTGCCTTCGCCGATGCTGAAGGGGACGCCTTCCTCGTCGAGACGGCTCGTGATAAGCCTGAGTTCCCCATCGTTGGTGATGGGAGTATTGATGAGCCGGATCTGCGTCGGCGCTCCGGAAACCGAAACGAGCACGACGATGCCCACGATGACCGCCATGCCGACGCCCGCGAGTATCAGCTTCTGGACGAGGCCCCAGGAGCTCCACAAAGTCTTGATCCGCTCAAGTGCCTTCTTGAACCATTCGTTCATGTTCCCCCTCCCAGAAGAACGAACGACGCTAGACCGTCAGGGCCGTAACGTCATCTCGTATTGATGATGTCCTTCCACGCGGTAACCACGCGGGTCAGTATCGTACGGGTGATGTCCAAGGACATGTTGGCCTTGGCCATTGCTATCGTAACGTCATGGGCATCGATGGAATCCGGATCGGTGAGCATCGCCTGCATCGCGTTGGAACTGTCCACCTGGGCCGCATTGACGCCGTCCATCGCCTTGAGCATCGCGTTCTCGAAGCTCGCCGGCTTGACGTCGCCGAGCCCCGGCGTGCCGCCGCCGGATGCGAAATGCAGGGGATCGGTGCGCGAAAGCTTCAGGCGGTCACCGCCGACCGGCGTCGCGCCGGTAAGGGAACCGCCGGGCACGGACTGCACGCCGATGGAGCTCGATACCCCGGGAATCCCGAATAGCGTCGACATCGATTACCTTCCTATCTCGAGGGCCTTCATGAACATGGCCTTCGATCCATTGGCTATGGCCGCGTTCGCCTCGTAGGCGCGCGACGCCGATATCAGGTCGACCATCTCGGTGACCACGTTGACGTTGGGGTACTCGACGTAGCCGGTGCGCGGGCCGGTCTTGATCGCGTCCGGGTGGGTCGGATCGTAGACCAGGCGGGTCTCGGCCGCGTAATCCTTCTGGATTTCGGATACCCTGACGCCGTCGCCCGCGCCGCCGTCCCACTGGTCAGGGAGGAATGGCAGCCTGAAATACGGCGTATCGGTCACCGGACGCAGTACGACGCGGCTTCGGCGGAAAGCTCCGCCTTCGGGAGTCCTCGTCGTAGACTGGTTGGCAATATTGTCGGCGATGACGTCCTGGCGGAGCCTTTCCGCCGTCATCCCGCTCGCCGCTATGTTGATGCTCGTGAACATTCCCATTATCTACCCCTTACCTCAATACCAGTCTGACCTGATTGAACTCGAAGGCGGCTGCCTGCGTCATCAGCGTATAGCGTAGCTGGTTGGTCATCGAAGCCATGAATTCCTGCTCCGCATCGACATTGTTTCCGTTGTTCTTCGAGGTCGACAGGTAGTCGAGGACCCGCCTCGGCCTGACGTCGCGCCAGTCGGTCTGCTTGAAGGATGCGATATGGCCGGCATCGCTGGTCGCCAGCTCGATGCGCGGCCGGGCGCCTTCGGAATCCAGGGCACGCTTCAGCGAAGACTCGAAGTTGATCTCCGACCGCTTGAAATTCGGCACTTCGGCGTTGGCGATGTTGTTGGCCGTCACGTTGTAGCGCAACACCGACACGTCCATGCTCCGCTGGAGCAGGTCCACCGTCTTCCCGAATGTCGTTCCTTCCAGCATCTTCCCTCCTACGGGCACCGCCGTTCCCGGCGTACCCCTCACCTTCACTTATCGGTCCTTTCAAGGTCCCGATTAACGTTTACTCAAAGAATGAACTTGGCCAGGTCTTCGCTCTCGAAGATGCCCTTGAACCTTGCCTCGACGAAATCGGGCGTTATTTCCACCTTCTGCCCGCCCATTTCCGGCGCATCGAAGGAAACGTCCTCGAGCAGGTGCTCCATGATCGTGTGCAGGCGCCTGGCTCCTATGTTTTCCGTCCGCGAATTCGCCTTTTCGGCAATCGAGGCAAGCCGCTCGACCGCCGCCTCAGAGAAAGACAGGCCAACGCCTTCGGTTCCCAGGAGCTGGGTGTACTGCGTTACCAGGGCGTTCTCGGGCTCCGTCAGGATCCTCCTGAAATCGGCGGCCGAAAGCGCTTCGAGCTCCACCCGGATCGGGAAGCGCCCCTGCAGCTCCGGTATCAGGTCGGATGGCTTGGACACGTTGAAAGCGCCAGCCGCGATGAACAGCACGTGGGTGGTGTCGACGATGCCGTACTTGGTGGTAACCTTCGAGCCTTCGACTATGGGCAGGATATCGCGCTGGACGCCCTCGCGCGACACGTCCATGCCGCCCGACTTGCCCTCGCGGGTCGCTATCTTGTCGATCTCGTCTATGAACACTATGCCCGACTGCTCGACCCGCTCCCTGGCCTCGGTCGAGGCTCGGTCCTTGTCCACGAGGCGTTCCGATTCTTCCTCGAGGATGAGGCGCCTGGCGTCCTTGATGGCGACTACCTTCTTTTTCTTCTTTCCGCCGAAAATGCTCGCCAGCCCGGAAAAGGCCGACTCGAGCTCTTCCATCTGCTGTCCAGCGAACAGTTCCACCGTCGGGGCGGCCTGGGCGGAGACCTGGACCTCGACTTCCTTGTCCTCGAGCAGGCCGTCCTTGAGCATCTTCCTGAATTTTTCCCTGGTATCGTTGTGCCCCGCCGGCGCTATCAGCGGCGAGCCCGCCGTAGCTCCGTCGGGCTTGGCGCCGAGGCCCGGCAGCAGGAGGTCGAGGAGCCTTTCCTCGGTGCGGTGCTCGGCATCGCCCTTGACGCTGGAAGACATCTCTTCCATCACCATGCGGTAGCCGGCGGCCATCAGGTCGCGTATCATCGATTCGACGTCACGGCCGACGTAGCCGACCTCGGTGTACTTGGTGGCCTCGACCTTGACGAACGGAGCGCCGCATAGCTTGGCCAGCCGCCTGGCGATTTCAGTCTTGCCTACGCCGGTCGGGCCTATCATCAGTATGTTCTTCGGCGCGATTTCCTCGCGGACGTCGGCCGGCAGGAGCTTGCGCCTGAGCCGGTTGCGCAATGCGATGGCGACCGCGCGCTTGGCCTTGTTCTGGCCGATGATGTAGCGGTCGAGTTCCTCGACCACGCGCTTCGGCGTGAAAACCGCGAAATCTTCGGTCACGACAGCTCCTCCACCAGGATGTGGTCGTTCGTGTAGATGCATATGCCGCCCGCTATGGCAAGGCTGCGCCTGGCGATCTCGGCGGCCGAAAGGTCGCTGGTATCGAGGTAGGCCAGGGCCGCCGCGTAGGCATAGTTGCCGCCCGAGCCTATCGCCATGGCGTCGCCCGCGGGCTCTATCACGTCGCCGGTGCCGGAGAGCAGCAGCGTCTTCTCGCTGTCGGCCACCAGCAGCAGCGCCTCGAGCTTGCGGAGCATCTTGTCTGTCCGCCAGTCCTTGGCCAGTTCTACGGCCGCCCTCGTCAGGTCGCCCTGGAATTCCTTTATCTTGACCTCGAAGTGCTCGAGCAGCGTGAACGCGTCGGCCGTAGCCCCGGCGAAGCCGGTGAGCACCTTGCCGTCGTATATGGTGCGTACCTTCCGCGCGTTGTTCTTCATTACCGTCTCGCCCATCGTCACCTGGCCGTCGCCGGCCATCGCGACCTTGCCGTCGCGCCGTATGGCTATGATGGTCGTGCTGCGTATCTTCTTCATAGTGCTTTCCCTTCGGTTCCACCCGCTTCGGTCTTTGCCTTGCCGGCGTGGGGATGCGCTCCGTCGTAGACGGCGCGGAGCCGCGCCATGTCGACATGCGTATATATTTGCGTGGTAGAGATATTCTCGTGCCCGAGCAGGGCCTGTACGACGCGGATGTCGGCTCCATGGCCGACCAGGTGCGTCGCAAAGCTGTGCCTGAAGGCGTGGGGTGAAACGCGTTTCCTCAGGCCCGACGCGACGGCGCGGCGCTCGATGATCCAGGAGACTCCGCGGGTCGTCAGGGCCCCGGCCTTGGCGTTCAGGAAGAGGTGCGCCTCGTCATGGCCGCGGCCCAGCCTTGCGCTCCTGAACGGAAGCCAGACGCGGATTGCGTCGACCGCGGGACCGGAAAGGAACACGGTCCGTTGCTTGGAGCCCTTGCCGGTGACGCGGGCCCGGCCTTCGTCGAGCAGGAGGTCGTCGAGGCGCAGGCCGGTCAGCTCGGAGACGCGGCAGCCGGTGCTGTACAGCGTCTCCATGATGGCCTTGTCCCTGGCGCCCCTGAAGTCGTCGTCGCCCGAGAAATCGATGAAGCCGGCCATCTCGTCCTCGAACATGAAGTCGGGCAAGGTCCTGGCCAGGGGAATCGACTCCACGTCCTTGGCCGGGTTGGCGGCCGCCTGTCCGAAGCGGACGAGGTAGCGATAGTAGCCCTTGACCGCGGACAGCGCACGGTTTACCGAGCTCGTCGCGTAGCCGGCGCGGACGAGGCCGGCTACGAATTCGCGGGCGTTCGATGGCGCGGCCAGCTCGACGCCGCAGCCTGCGCGGTAACAGGCGACCTCGTACAGGCGCAGGTCGTCACGATAGGCTTCTATCGTCCGCGGCGACAGCGAACGGATCGCGGCCAGGTAGGCCAGGTAGGCGATGTGCTCCATGCCCGCGAGCTTGCGGCCCACCTCAGTGACCCGGCCGGTGCCGACGCGCACACCCACGAACACGTCGACCGGGAAGCCGATGGATGCCGGGTCGATGCGGGCGCCCAGGATGATCGCGCCCGCATCCAGCAGACGGTCGACGCGCTTGCGCGCCGTCGGCTCCGACACGCCCGTGGTACGCGCGATCTGGCGCAGCGTGAGTCGCGCGTCGTGGCGCAGCAGCTTCATGACCTGGCGGTCCAGGTCGTCGAGCTTGAGCGTGCCGTGCGGCAGAGAGCCCTGGCGGACCAGGGGCGCAGGGGAGGCCGGCGGCTTGGCCGCCGGGTCCAGGCCCACGCTCTCGCCCTCCCAGCTGTAGAAGGACTTCTCCGTGCGCAACACCGGCCAAGTGTCGGTGCTGGCGATGCCGCCTATGCGCTCCAGGTCCTCGTGCAGGAACCGGAACAGGCCCTCCGTGTCCGGCAGGAAGACCTCAGCCAGCATGTCGAACCCGCCGGCGAGATGCCCGAGGTAGGCCACGTGCTCCAGGGCAGCCAGGCGGCGTCCTACCTCCGTGGCCCGACCCGGCCGAGCGTGGATGCCGACGAACGCGTCCACGGGGAACCCGATGGGGGCGGGGTTGATACGGGCGCCGAGCACGATGGCCCCGGCGCCCAGGAGGCGGTCCATGCGCTTGCGGGCGGTCGGCTCGGAGACCCCCGCCGTGCGCGCGATC
>PGXR01000097.1 GCA_002839245.1 Spirochaetae bacterium HGW-Spirochaetae-7
TTCAACTGCGCCGGGGCTTGTTCCGGGACAGGACCACGGTCAAGACCTATCTGGCTGTGGTGATGGGCAGGCCGCCCGCCTCCAGCGGGCGGGTGGACGACTGGCTCGCGCGCGACCCGCGACACCGGCAACGGTTCGCCCGCTGCCCCGAAGGCACGGGGAAGCGGGCCATAAGCGAGTGGCGCGTCGTGGCCGTTTCGGGCGCGTACTCGGTGCTTGCCTTGAGGCCTCGGACCGGGCGTACCCACCAGCTCCGCGTGCATTGCCGTGACCTTGGCTGCCCGATCCTCGGCGATCCCGTCTACGGTAGACCCGACGGACGATTCCCCGATGCGAACCTGATGCTCCACGCGCTGGAACTAAGGATACGGCTTCCGGGGGACGAGGAGGCTTCGCTTTTCTCGGCGCCGTTGCCCGGGCGATTCCTGGCTCTCGCCTTGTCGCTCGGGCTGGACCCGGCCGTGATGCTGGCTGTCAGTAGTGCCGGGGGGCAGAGTCCCTCGGTTTCTCCTGAGCCTCGTTGACACGCAGCTTCCGCCCTTCGTGTTCCTGCCCGTCGAGGGCCTGGATGGCAGCCTGGGCCGCCTCGTCGCTTTCCATCTCGACGAAACCGAAGCCCTTGGCCCGGCCTGTCGCCCTGTCGACTATGACGGCGACGGATTCGACACCGCCGAATTGTCCAAACAGCTCTCGCAGGTTGTCCTCGGTCGTAGCGTAATTCATGTTACCGACATAGATTTTCTTCGACATGGCAGCGATCTCCATCAGAGCCGGCACACGGTTGCCGGAAGGTTGGGTCTGCGGATGCGGACCGGTATCGGGTTTCATGCACTAAGGCGAATGATCCCAGCCGACTATAATACGGTCCCGGCTTGCCGTCAACGATTGTCTCAGGCCATTCGGCCGCCATTGTGGTCATGTTTTCTTGACAAAGGTCCATCGTTCACTATAATGGGCTGGATATTCTTGAAAGCAGGAGGATACGATGGCTATGCTATATATAGCCCTTCCTCTTGCTGGCCTTTTCCTGGGATGGATGATCCGCTGGCTGTATGCCAGATTTCAACTTACGGCCGCCGAACAGAAGGCTGCGCGTATAACGCAAGAAGCGGTAAAACAGGCCGAAGCGCAGAAGCGCGAAATTTTGCTCGAGGCCAAAGATCAGCTCATCAGGGAGAGAAACCAGCAGGAGCGGGATACCAGGGAACGACGTGCCGAGATCCAGCGCTACGAGCGCCGGCTTGTACAGAAAGAGGAGAATCTCGACAAGAAGGTCGAGACGCTCGAGAAACAGGAAGAAGCGCTCGCTGAACGCAACAAGGTCATAGGTTCCAAGGAAGAATTCCTTTCCGGGCAGGAAGAACGCTACCGCAAGGAACTCGAGCGTATCTCCGGCCTGAGCCCGGAAGACGCAAAAGCGCTCATCATCCAGGGACTCGAGAACGAGGCCCGGCATGACGCGCAGGTGCTGCTCAACAAGATAGAGCTCGAAGCCCAGACCGGCGCGGAGAAACGTACCCGGGACATCCTGGTCACGACCATGCAACGGCTCGCCGCGGACGTCACCGCCGAGGGGACGGTCACGAGCGTATCGCTGCCGGGCGACGAGATGAAGGGCCGCATTATCGGCCGCGAAGGCCGCAACATCCGCACGCTCGAGACCCTGACCGGCGTCGATGTCATCATCGACGACACGCCCGAAGCCGTCGTCATCTCGTGCTTCGATCCGGTTCGCAGGGAGATCGCCCGCGTATCGCTCGAGCGACTGATCGCCGACGGGCGGATCCACCCGGCGCGCATCGAGGAAGTCGTCCAGAAGGTCAGCCGCGAGATATCGCAGAGGATCTACGAGGAAGGTGAGAAGGTCGTATTCGACATCGGCCTGCACAACATGAATCCCGAGCTCATCAGGGCGCTCGGCAGGCTTCACTTCAGGACGAGCTACGGCCAGAACGTGCTGTCGCACTCGAAGGAAGTCGCCGTGATAGCAGGCATGCTCGCGGCCGAGATAGGCGCGAACAGGGACCTGGCCAAGCGCGGAGCCCTCCTGCACGACATAGGCAAGGGCATCGAGACCGATTCCGACCAGAACCACGCCGAGGTCGGCATGGAGCTGGCGAGGAAGCTGGGCGAGGATCCCCGCGTCGTCAACGCGATAGGTTCTCACCATGCCGACGTCGAACCTATATGCATAGAGAGCGTGCTGTGCCAGATCGCCGACGCCATCTCCGCTGCGAGGCCTGGAGCTAGACGTGAGACCTTGGACAACTATGTAAAGCGCCTCGAGAACCTCGAGAACATAGCGGAAAGCTTCTCGGGAGTCGACAAGGCCTACGCCATCCAGGCAGGCCGCGAGCTGAGGATAATCGTCAACAACGAGAAAGTCTCGGACGAGGACGCCAAGGACCTGTGCAAGTCGATAGCCAAGAAGATAGAGACTGACATGCGCTACCCGGGTCGCATCAAGGTGACCATCATCCGCGAGACCCGCATCGTGGAATATGCTCGTTAGTAAACGAGGCGCGCTAGTAAGCGCGGCGCGCTAGTAAGCGCGGCGCGCTGGCAAGCGCGGCCGGCAGACGCGGCAGAAAAGATCGATCAGGGCCGCCCTTCTGGGCGGCCCGTTGTTTACGGCCGAGGCGGCGCCCGGCCACGGAAGGAATGCCAGATGCCAGATGTCCACAGGGTGCTGATGCTCGGCGACGTGATCGGGGACGCCGGCATCCACGCCGTTGCGCAGGACTTGCCGGGCTTGATCCGCAAATATGGCGCAGACCTGGTCGTCGCCAACGGCGAGAACGCCGCCGGCGGCTTTGGCCTGACGCTCGAGACGGCGAACCAGCTGTTCAGCGCCGGCATCGACGTGCTGACCAGCGGTAACCACATTTGGGAAAAAAAGGGAGCCACCGAGCTACTTCAGGGACAGCCCCGGATACTCAGGCCGGCCAACTATCCGGCCATGGCGCCGGGCAGGGGGCTCCTGGAACTGACGAAAGGCGGAGCGCGCTGGGCCGTCATGAACCTTCAGGGGCGCGAGGGCATGAGCCCCCTCGATTCGCCGTTCGCCCGGGCAGACGAGCTCCTGGCCGGCATCGCGGCGGGGACCATCGTCGTCGTCGATTTTCACGCGGAGTCGTTTGCGGAGAAGGAAGCGCTGTCGCTCTACCTCGACGGCCGCGTCTCGGTGTTCGCGGGGACGCATACGCACGTGCAGACCGCCGACGAGCGGATCCTGCCCAAGGGCACGGGGTATATCGGAGACCTGGGCATGTCAGGCCCGGTCGATTCAATAATCGGGGTCAAGGTCGATGGTTGCCTGAAACGGAACATCAGCCAGATGCCAATAAAAATGGAGGTCGCCGAAGGCCAGTCCACGATATGCGGCGCTATATTCACGATAGGCTCCGATGGCCGCTGCGTTGAAGTACGGCGAGTCAGGGTTTGAGGCTCTCCCGCCGGTGAAGGTCGATGAGCGCGACGAACGACGTTGCCTCGTCGTATTGATCTCCCTGCCAGGACGAATACATCCCCTCGGCCGAGAATCCACGGGCGCCTGACGCCGACAAGATGTCGCCTACGGTGAAAGGCATGAGCGCCGTGCCGTCGCTCAGCGTTTCATCGGCTGAAGACAGCTCGGTCAGGAAATCGAGCAGTCCGTCATTCCGGTACCGGTAGGAACGCCTGAATGTCCAGCCGTCGGCGTGGATGTCGGGCATCGAGGCGGGACGTCGCCTCAGTATCGATTCGTAGTTGAGCACTTGCAAGACCAGGCGGCCTCCGGGGGCCATGACCGACGCGGCTTTCCCGAAGAAAGCGCCCAGCTCGTCACGGCCGCCCAGATGGGGAAGCGTGTTGCCGATGCACAGCACGAGTCCGTAGCCTCCGTCCGGAGCGCGTCGGTCGACGTCAAGCATGCCTCCGATGGCGAAGCTCGCCCCGGCAAGTCCTCCATGGCGCTCCCGGGCCGCCCGTATCATTGACTCAGACGGGTCCAGCCCCAGGGCCTGCCAGCCGAGCCTGGCGAGCATGGCCACGTGGGCTCCGGTGGCGCAGCCGAGGTCAGCGGCGAACCGCGAGGCGGGCTTCCCGGCCCCCGAGGCAGCAGGAGCTCCCAGGAACGACCTGGCAGCCTCGGCCGGAGGGAAGAGACCGTCATAGGCGCGGGCCAACGATTCGTACAATGCCATTGCCTTTAAGATACGTCAAAATGCATTCCGGGCATAGCATCCTTTCCGCTGAACGGGATCGGCCTCGACCCTTGCATTTGCCTCCTCGACGGGTACACTGGTAGCATGGATGGAACAAGGACTCGTCGTTCGCTCGGGCTCGCCGGACGCATCAACCTGGTCGTGGTAATGACGCTGGTCCTGGGGCTCGGCCTCGTCGCATGGCTGTTCGCGGCCAGCCTTACCTCCGCCCGCGAAAGCATAGTCGACAGGAACCTCCAGCACGAATCGGATATCCTGTATCTTTCGATCGAGAATTTCATGATGCCCGGCGAGGCCCCGATCGCCGCCAGGTTCTTCTCGGAAGTAGCCGGATTAGGGTCGGGCTACCGGCTCGGCCTATACCGGCGCAACGGGGAAGAGGCGTTCAGCGACAACGCGACTATAAACACGGTCAACGCCAATGTGGGCCGGATTCGCTTCCAGCCGCGTTCCGCCACGGTAGCTCCGTCTTCAATGGGCATACCGGAGCGGCCTCTGCTGGAGCGGGCCACTTCGATACCGCCGGAGAGCGTCTTCTTCATGTGGAAAGAGGGCGGCAAGACCTACAAACGCGTCTATCGACCCCTTCTCAACCTTCCCAAGTGCACTGCCTGCCACGGCAGCGACCACACTATCCGGGGAGTCATCGACCTGCGAGCCGACATCAGCGATACCCTGCGCGCCGAGACCGTTACCGTCGCGGCCTCGGCCTCCGGTTTCGCGCTCATGTCAATCGCTTTGGCGGCGATCATCGGCCGCCTCCTGCGGGCAGTCGTCGTCGATCCGGTGCTCGCCATCGGCCGCCTTTGCCTGGACGTTACCGGAGGCGATTTTTCCGGCCGTGTCGACGTCGAGCGGAACGACGAGATAGGAGGACTGGCCTCGACGGTCAACGGCATGGTCGAGGGCCTCCGTGAGCGCTATGAATTGACGAAATACGTCTCCGTAGGCACCATCTCCTCGCTCGCTTCCGGGCAGGATGCCAGACGGGTTGAACGCACGCTGTTGTTCACCGACGTGCGGGGTTTTACCTCCTACACCGAGAAACATGGAGCCGAGGCGATCCTCGCCGTGCTCAACCGGCTGCTCGACAACCAGGCGCAGATCATCGTTGGCTGTGGCGGCGACATCGACAAGTTCGTCGGCGACGAGGTCGTCGCTGTCTTCTCGGGCGACGACGCTCCGGTGCGTGCCTGCGATGCCGCTTCGAAGATACGGGCGGCGGTATCGGCAGGCGCTGACCTGTACGACTCGCTGGCAGTCGGCATCGGCATATCCACCGGCCAGGTCGTACAGGGCATGGTAGGATCAAGCCGCCGCGCCGACTTTACCGTGCTCGGCGACGCGGTCAATATCGCTTCCCGCCTGTGCGCGCTGGCAAAACCGGGGCAGATACTGCTCTGCGACTGCACCCGGGACAGGTTGCCTTCAGGCGCGTTTCCGATTGACGGCCCGTACAAGGCAAGACTCAAGGGCAAGGCCGAGCGGCAGACCGTCTACATCATGACGGAATCGCCTGCCGCAGGCGGGAAGAAGGAGGCTGGCGATGAAGCGTGACGGATCGGCATCGAACTGCGGCATGCTCCTGGCCTGTGCCGCCGCGCTGTTTATCGCATCATACGCCGCATCCTGCGCCGCGCCTCCCCGGCCGACTCTCGTGCCCGACGGGTATAGAAGCTGGAGCTTGACGACGAACGTCAGGCTCGATTATCCCATACCGGGGCACGAGGACCGCTACAGGGTAATCCAGATGAATGAAAAAGGCTTCACCTTCACGCGCGCCGAGGGCCCGTCGGGGCGCGTCGACTTTCCCGAGGGGACCATCATCGCCAAGGACATCTTCCCGACCTCGAATCCGGGTCCGACGGACCTGCCGGTGATGCTTACCGCCATGATCAAGGCGCCGTCCGATCCCGACGCGCGCGGCGGATGGCTATGGGTGATCAAGGACCTGTCCAGCGGCATGGAAACCCTGCAGAAGGGGGATTTCTGCGTACGTTGCCATGCGAACGCCAACGAGGCGCACCCCTATGGTTCGAAGAATCCAGGGGGAGCGTTCTCTGATTATGTATTTTTCGTGCCAGGCCGGCAGTCCGCCGCCTCAAGTACCGGCGCTTACTGATTTCCTTTCCTTGCCTCGTTCCAGCCTGCCGAGGAGCCTCAACAATCCGTCGAGGGTCGTCAGGGGATGCGGAGGACAGCCCGGGATATACAGGTCGACGGGCAGTATCGATTCTATCCCGCTCCGCACCTGCTCGTGTCCAGCATACGGTCCCCCGGCGATGGCGCAGGCTCCCACGGCGATGACTATTTTCGGGTCGGGCACCGCGTCCCAGGTCTTCTTCAGGGCCAGTTCCATGTTGCGCGTCAGAGGCCCGGTAACCAGCAGCCCGTCGGCGTGCCGCGGCGAGGCGACGAACTGAATGCCGAATCGTCCGAGATCCCAGCCTATGGTTCCCAGCACGTTGACGTCGGCCTCGCAGGCGTTGCAGCCTCCGGCGCTCACCTGGCGCAGCTTGAGGGATCGCCCGAAAAGCCGCTTCATGCGCCGGTCAAGCTCCGCAGCGAGCACCGTTTCCCGCTGGTCGACGCCGACCAGGAGGTCCGACCGGTGGCTGGCTGCCAGCCTGTAGTCCTTGTCGAATGAGATGGCGCCCTCGGGGCAGGCATCGGAACAGTCGGTGCAGAAGAGGCATTTTCCCAGATCGATAGTCCTGGTGCCGGAGTCGATCGCCGCTACGGGGCAGGCGTCGGCGCAGGCATGGCACGAAGCGCCGCATTTCTCCACGTCGATCCTGGGACGCCCCCTGAATCGATCGGGCAGGGCTGGCGGGGCCGCCCTGGGAAAGCGTATCGTGCGGTGGCCCTGCTTCATCCTGACAAGGATTTCCTTGAACATATGTCAAGCCTCTTTCAAAGAAGGGTTATCAAAGATCGTGTCCGCAATAGGACAGGTTGAAGCTCTTGTTGCACAGGGGGAAATCGGATATTCCCTGATTCCGCAAGACCTGGGCCAGGCCCGCCCAATTGTGGAAGGACGGATCGACGACCTTGTAGCGCGCGAACTTGCCCTCCCCGTCGGTAATGGCCGCATGGCATATCTCGCCGCGCCAGCCTTCGTTGAA
This sequence comes from Spirochaetae bacterium HGW-Spirochaetae-7, assembly GCA_002839245.1. Lineage (GTDB taxonomy): Bacteria > Spirochaetota > Spirochaetia > Treponematales > UBA12059 > SZUA-370. The sequence goes on from PGXR01000097.1 coordinate 7,334, forward strand.
GGCGATCGAAAAGCTGTCCGGTTCAAGAGGGCCGGGTACGCGCATCACTTCGCCCTTCGGGATGGACTTGAGCTGTTCCCGGATGAACGTCGTCGATTGCTGTATCTCCAGCCATCGGACGAATGCCCTCGCGAAGACGTCGCCGGAATCGCAGGTCGAGACTGGCATCTGGTAGAACCTGAAAATGCCGCCGGGTTGGGTATAGCGGATGTCGCGAACGAGTCCTGACGCCCTCGCGGCAGGTCCGACGATGCCGAGCTCGACGGCCGTTTCCCTTGAAAGCGGGCCGGTGTCCTCGAAGCGCGCCATAACCGACTGGTTGCTCCACAGCAGGTTGACGGCATCCGCGGTCTCCCTGCTGATGACGTCCAGCCGTCTCAGCAGTTCCTCGGCCATCGACTGGTCCACGTCGAAGCGGACGCCGCCCGGCCGGACGAGGCTGCGACCGAAACGGCTGCCGCACACGAGGGCGGTCATGTTGAGGTATTCCCCGCGCAGGCGGCCGCAGAAGCTGGCCACAGGCAGGAATCCCACGTCGCCCGAGAGCGCGCCAAGGTCCCCGACATGGTTGGCCAGCCGCTCCAGTTCGAGCGCCACTCCGCGCAGTACCTGGGCGCGGGCCGTCTTCTGGGTGTGCGAGAACGCTTCGACTATCTGGCAGTACGTGGTGGCATGAGCTATCGTCGTGTCTCCTGCCGCAGTCTCCATATAGTGGAGCGACCGCGTAGAAGGGCCGGCTTCCATCGCCTTCTCGATGCCGCGGTGCTGGAAGCCGAGTGCTATTTCGAGGTGGAATACTTCCTCGCCGTGGCACTGGAACCGGAAATGGCCGGGTTCGATGACACCGGCATGGACGGGCCCTACGGCCACCTCGTGGACCTGTTCGCCTTCCACCCGGTAGAAGTCGCCGACGGCCGGTTCTATGGGAGCCGAGGCAAGCCGGTCCCAGGCGTCCGTCCCGGTCCATGACCTGCAATAGCGGACGGGCTTGAGCCAGGGATGCCCCTCCGGGCGGAGTCCGAACTGTTCGGCTATCTCGCGCTCGAACAGGTGCACTTGCGGGCACAACGGCGTCATTGACTCGAAGCCCGTACCTGAAGCATGCGTCCGGCCGATGTTGACGATATTCTTTTCGTCGTCGGCAAGTACCACGTAAAGCACGGTCGTGCCGGCCGCGTCGCCCTTTGCGCCGAACAGCGAGCTGACCCGCTGGCCGTCCCGCACCGCTGCCAGGATGGCTTGCCTGAAGTCCTCGATGCGCAGCAATGGAATCGTATCGACAGGCAGCGATAGCCCGTTGACCAGCGGCGCCAGTCTCGTTTCTGTCGTGTTCATGCCTGGTTCCCCAGGAATCGTACGGCGCTCTCCAGCATGTCTGTCAGCGGGCCGGGAATGTACAGGCCGAGCATCAGGACTATGGCCATGAAAGCCAGTGCCGGCGCAGTCGTCATGAAGCCGTCGCGGTACCCGGAACTTTCCATGTCCTGCGGCACGCGACCCTGCACGACCTTCAGTACCGTCATGCCCATGCCGACGAATACCAGAAGCAGCAGGACAAGGAACAGGCCGCCGCTCCAGAATCGGCCGGAGGCGAACGCCCCGTTGAGTATTGAAAATTCGCTTATGAAAGGCCCGAATGGTGGGGATCCGGTGATGGCCAGGAAGCCGGCGAGAAACAGCGTGCCCGAAAGCGGCAATCGCCTGAGTGCCCCCTGCACCTGGTCGGTATTCTTGCTTGCGTAGGCGCGGTGGATGTTGCCGGCGGAGAGGAAGAGCACGCCCTTCGTCATCGCGTTGGCCATCACGTGCAGCATCGTGCCGTAAAGCGCGGGAGCTCCGATTCCCAGCCCCAGCGCTAGGATGCCCATGTGCTCGACGCTGGAATACGCCAGCATGCGCTTGAAGTCGCGCTGGCTGACCATGAATATGCCGGCGACCGCCATCGAGAAGAGCCCGATGAAAACCAGCAGCTTTGATATGAACGGACCTTCGCCGGCCGCATTGCATATCTGGTAGATGCGCAGCAGGGCGAGGAACGCTCCGCTCGTCACTCCGCCGGCGAATATGGCCCCGACCACGCCTGGCGCTTCGCCATACGCGTCGGGTTTCCAGGTATGCATGGGCGCCAGTCCCATCTTGGTGCCGAAGCCGATGAGGAACAGTATGAATGATGCCCTGAGCCAGACCTTGGATAGACCGGGAGCGTTTCGCAGCAGATCCTCGAACGTCAGGGTCGCCTGGAATCCGCCCTGCATCGACGAATACGCCAGGAAGAAGGTGCCCAGGAGGGCCAATGCTATGCCGACTGATCCGACGAGCAGGTATTTCCAGGTAGCCTCTATGCTGCGCGGGGTGTGGTTGAAATAGATGAGAGGCGCCGTCGCCAGCGTCGTGCCTTCTATCGCAACCCACATGAGCCCGAGGTGGTGCGACCATATCACCAGGCTGATGAGTCCCAGGAAGGCCAGGAGGCAAGCGGTGAAGACCCGGTTCTGCCGGTCTTCCCGGTATTTCAGGTAGCCTACGGTGTAGAACGACGAGAAAAAGTACAGTACCGAAACGGTCAGCAGGATAATGGCGCCGACGGGGTCGAGTACCAGCCATGGGTAGGGATTGCGCAGTTCAGGGTGCGAAAGCACGATGAACGTGACCGTCGAATGGGCAATCGCCGTTGCCGGCAGCAACCATGGCCTGAGGCGGTTGGAAGGAATGGACAGGGCCAGCGCGGCCATGGCCAGGGGTAGCAGGACAAGGACCAGTGCCATGGGTCACTCCTTCAGGGACGAAAGCTTGCGCGTGTCGAGCGACGAGAACGCCTTGTTGATATGGTTGGTTATTATCGAAACGATGAACACGCTGACGAACAGGTCGAGGAGCATTCCCATCTCGACGACCAGCGGAATCGCTTCGACCAGGAGCAGGCTGAAGATGTAGATGCCGTTCTCCAGTACCAGGTATCCGAGAACCTGCGACAGGGCTTTGTACCTGGTGGTGAGCAGGATGAAACCTATCAGGACGGTCGTAATGGAAGTCGGTATTATGAGCGACGCCGCATGCTGGTCCAGCGCCTGCATCCTGCTGGATACCAGAAACACGGTCGCGGTAATCACCGCGCCGAGGATGGTCGACGGCAAGAGGCCGATGAGGGGTTCAACCTCGCGCTTGATCATCACGTCCCTGAGCGCCTTGATCATGATGGCC
>PGXR01000323.1 GCA_002839245.1 Spirochaetae bacterium HGW-Spirochaetae-7
CATAGGGATCCATGCCGTATTTCTCGAGCTGGGGAATGTTGAGCTGGGAGTGGCAGCGTATCGGGCAATGGGCGCATCCGCCCATGCGCACGGTGTATTTTTCCGCGCCGGCGCCGAGGTCGAAGATGGCTTTCTGGGTGCGGAGCCCTACGGACTGCATGTCGGCGGGGTTGCACTCGCCGGTCTCGACCGGCGGATTGGCGGCGCCCCAGTACAGGCCCGGGCGGCCGGTCCAGCGGGAGCTCTTGTCGGAGAATTCGGCCCAGGGGAGCGGCACGGTAGGGACTACCATCTGATTGTTGGCGCCGATGATGGACATCATGTAGGCTTCGAGTTCCATCAACTCTTCGGGCTTGGCGGCGACCTTGACGGAGCCTGAGCCCTTGATGCCGATGGCCTTGAGATTCTTGGAGCCGAGGACGCCGCCGTGCCCGCCGGCGGAGTGGGAAGCTCCGGTCCTGATGACAGCCATGTTCAGCTGGTTCTCGCCGGCCGGCCCGATGGCCGCGACATGGGCCTCCTTGCCCATCTGGCTGGAGATCATGGCCATGGTGTCGAAGATGCCCTTGCCCCATATCCATCTGGCGTCCTCGAGCGTGACCTTGTCGTCCTCAATGCGAAGCCACACCGGTTTCGGGCTCTTGCCCTCTACGACTATCAGGTCATAGCCGGCGTACTTCATCTCGACGGAGAAATAGCCACCCATGTGGGAACTGCCGGCGCCGTGGAAGGCGCTGGTCGGCAGAAGGCTGGTTATGGTCGTCCGGCCCGAGCATGGAACGCCGGAGCCGCAGAGGGGGCCGGCTCCGAAGGTTATCTTGTTCTCGGGCGCGAAAGGATGGGTGCCGGCGGGAACTTCGTCCCACAGGATCTTGTACCCGATTCCCTCGCCGCCGATGTAGTCCCTGTACTTGATCGTGTCGTCGGTCCAGACCTTGCCCGTCGTGAGGTCCACGCGGAGAATCTTGCCGGTATATCCGTAGCTTGCTGACATGATTGCGTCTCCTCTTCGTTAGGCGGTCGCGCCGCTGATGGCGTCTGTCCCGAAAAGCAGGGCTTCCGCCTCCGCCCAGGGATAGAACTTGATGGCGCCTGTCGGGCAATTCTTGACGCACGTGGGGTCGCCACCGCAAAGGGTGCACTTGGTCGACGTGTCGGTCTCGGGGTCGACGGTCGCGATGCCCCACGGGCAGGCACGCTGGCAGGCGCCGCATCCGACGCACTTG
>PGXR01000098.1 GCA_002839245.1 Spirochaetae bacterium HGW-Spirochaetae-7
CCGCCGAGGGCGGTCGCCGTGATGCTGCGATTCCTCGAGCGTCACCATGCCGATCCGCGGAACCTGCTCGAGCCCAGGCACGGGCTCGAATACGTGTACGACCGCTCCGGCCCGGATCCATTCAGCGGCGAGTACGCCGCAGACCGGGAAATCCTGGTCGACTCCATAGCCAGGCTCGGAGCATCGGTACCTCCCATCCTCCTGTCGTACCTCGGCGCAACGAGGGACCTCGTGTATCTGGGCGCAGCTCTCGACTCCGATTTCGGCGGCGCGGTTGAATGCGCCATCCTTGTGCCGTTCCGAGGTCTGAACCAGAAGGCACGCGCCAGATTCATCGACAGTTATATAAGCATCAATCCAGATCGCTTCCGGGAACTACGGAACAAGGAGAGCACATGACCCATGAACGCACAGCATCCAACCAGGCAGCCCTCGGCGCCTCGCTCCAGGACCTGCTGGCTCCCACCCTGGAACTGGCCACCTGGTTCCTGTCCAGGGAAGACGAGCTTCCCGAGCCGGAACTCCGGGAACCACAGGCGATGCGCGCCAGACTCGACGCGGGCCTCGGAGACTCGGGGCACGAGGCGGCTGAAGCAATGGAGAAGATGCGCGCGATACTCGGCCAGACGCCGTCGAGTTCGTCGTGGCGCTTTCTGAACCAGCTCTTCGGAGGCCGGGTCGGCATGGCAAGCGCTGCGGAGATGCTCGCCGTGCTCCCCAACTCGTCGATGTACACGCTCAAGGCGGCCGGCGCACAGGTCCTCGTCGAAAACGAGGTTCTGGGCAGGATGTGCTCCAAGGTCGGATTCGGCTCGGGCGAAGGCAGTTTCGTACCCGGCGGCTCGAGCGCCAATCTGGTGGCACTGCTCATGGCCCGGGACCGCGCGGCGCCGGGTATCAGGGACTCGGGGTCGGCAGGCTCGACCCTGATCGCGTACACCTCGGTGGAGGCCCATTACTCCATACCCAAGAATGCAGGAATCATCGGGTTGGGAAGGAAGAACGTCAGGCTCGTCGAGGCTGACACGGAGGGGTGCATGATCCCCGCCGCTCTCGAAGCTGCCATCGAAGCCGACCTGGCTGCAGGAAACAAACCGTTTTTCGTCAACGCCACGGCGGGTACCACGGTCCGCGGAGCCTTTGACCCGATCCGCGCAATAGCCGGGGTGGCAGGGAAGCATGGCCTGTGGCTGCACGTCGACGGAGCGCTCGGAGGATCCATGGCGCTTTCAGCTGAACATCGGCATCTGGTGGACGGTTCGGAGCTTGCCGACTCATTTGCCTGGAACCCCCACAAGATGATGGGCATACCGCTACAAGCTTCGGTCATCCTCGTGGCGCGCAGGGGCAGCCTGTCAGCCAGCCTGGACGAGACGGCCGATTACCTCTTCCAGGCGGACGTCGACGAGTGGAACCCGGGCCACCGCTCGGTACAGTGCGGCAGGAGGAATGACGCCTTCAAGCTCTGGGCAGCGTGGTACCACCTGGGAGACTCAGGTTGGGATGCCCGCATCGGCAGGCAGATGGCCTTGGCAAGGACGGCCGCGGCGATGATTGCCGTCGATCCGGAACTGGAACTCCTTGAACAGCCGCAATCAATCAACGTCTGCTTCGTAGTACGGGGCCGCTCGAGCGAGGACGTCTGCGACCTGCTCGACCATGACGGGATAATCAAGATAGGCCATGGCCAGGTCCGCGGCCGCAGGGGCATACGGCTTGTCTGTGTAAACCCCGACCTGGACAAGACCACCTTAAAGAAAATATTGGACGAGATAAAGCTGGCGGGCAGGTCGCTCGCTGTGGAAGGAAAAAAGCCATGAATACTGCCGATTGGGAATTCGAACTGAGCCCTGATGACCAAAGCAACAGGACTCTTGTCTCCAACGTCCATCCCCGGGATTGGGTGAACCCGGAGCCGGCCTCGATATACAACCTCGTGGTGGTCGGCGCCGGCACGGCCGGACTCATTTCCGCGATCGGCGCGGCTTCCCTCGGCGGCAAGGTAGCCCTCGTTGAAAGGCACCTGATGGGAGGCGACTGCCTGAACGTCGGTTGCGTGCCGTCAAAAGCCCTCATCAGATCGTCGCGGGCCGCTCACCAGGCGGCCAACGGGCAGGTCTTCGGCCTGGGATCGAGGAAGATCGACGGGTCCGAGTTTGCCACGGTGATGGCCAGGCTGCGCAGCGTCAGGGCGGGAATAAGCGAACACGACTCGGCGACCCGCTATGCTAAAATGGGTATCGACGTGTTCCTGGGCGAGGCAAGCTTCGTCGACCGCCACAGCGTGAGCGTCGGGGGACAGACCCTCCGCTTCCGCAAAGCCATCATCGCCTCGGGTGCACGGGCCTTCAGCCCTCCCATCCCCGGCCTGTCCGGTGCAGGATTCCTGACCAACGAGACATTGTTCAACCTGGTGGCGCTGCCCAGGAGGCTCGCGGTGATAGGAGGGGGTCCCATCGGTTGCGAAATGGCGCAGGCCTTCAGGCGCCTGGGTTCGGAGGTGACCATCATCGAGTTGTCGCGTTTCCTCCCAAGGGAAGACCCCGACGCTTCCGCCCTGCTCGCGACGGTTTTCAAACGGGAAGGCATCACGGTGCTCCTAGAAACAAAACCGCTGAAAGTTGAGTCAGCAGGCCCGGAGAAGCGGATTACTGTACAGGCGCCGGACGGGGAACGCGTGATCGAGGTAGACGAAATACTGATAGGGGCCGGTCGAAGGCCAAATATCGACGGTATGGGCCTCGAGGCGGCCGGCGTTGAATACGACGAGCGCTTTGGCATCAAGGTCGACGACTTCCTCCGAAGCTCGAATCCCGGCATTTATGCCGCGGGCGATGTCTGCATGGCGTGGAAATTCACCCATGCCGCGGATGCGGCCGCGCGGATTGCAATCCAGAACGCCTTGTTCAAGGGTCGGAAGCGCCTGTCGGCCCTCACCATGCCGTGGTGCACCTATACCGATCCGGAGATCGCCCACGTCGGGATGTATGAATCGGAGGCCAAGGCGAAGGGAATAGAGACGGAAAGCTTCAGGGTGGACATGGCCGACAACGATCGCGCCGTGGCGGACGGCGAGACGGAAGGTTTCGTGAAGATCACCCTCAGGAAAGGCAGCGACAAGATCCTCGGCGCCACGATCATGGCCGCGCACGCGGGCGATTTGATAAGCGAGCTGTCGGTGGCCATGGCCGGCAAGGTCGGTCTCAAGGCGCTGAACAACGTCATCCATCCCTACCCGACCCAGGCCGAAGCCATCAAGCGGACAGCGAGTGCCTGGAACAAGACCAGGTTGACGCCCAGTGCTGCCCGCTTCCTCAAGTGGCTATTAGCCAAGCAACTGTAGGGAGTCGAGAGGTGGTAGCGGTTTTTTGGAGAATAGGGGATTCGGCTTGCGCGCGTCGCATCAGGCGACGACGCTCCAGCCCGCCTCGTTCGCTTACGGCGCCATCCTTGGCGCCTCTTCGCCGCTACCGCGGCGCGCTCACTCGGTTCGAATCCCCTATTCTCCTTATTAAAAAACCGCCCTGAAGGCGGTTTTTGGAGAATAGGGGATTCGAACCCCTGACCTATAGATTGCGAACCTATCGCTCTACCAACTGAGCTAATTCCCCGATGATTGCGTGAGGAATATACAGAATACGATTGTTTAAATCAAGCGGCGGGTGTCAGACCAGGGAATGAGGGTGGCTCTTGTGCAATCTCGGGGCAGAGCCTAGGATTGTAAAACAATGAAGGACAACGACATCGGCAGCCTGCGGCTTATCAAGTCGGTATTCTCGGCAAGCCCGGACATCATCACCGTCACCTTGCTCACCGACGGAAAACTGATTGATGTAAACGAGGAATTCGAGTCGCGCACTGGCTACACCAGGGACGGCGTAATGGGCAAGTCTTCGCTTGCCCTGAAGATGTGGGTCGACGTCGACCGCCGTGACGAATTCCGTTCCTTGCTGACGCGGGACGGCGTGATCAGGGATTTCAAGGCCAGACTCCGTCATGCGGATGGCGAAGTACGCGAATACCAGCTGTCGGCCTCGGTCGTCAAACTCGGCGACGATCCTACCATCGTAACTATATTCAGGGATATTACCGAAGCCGCCCTGGCCGAAGAGAGGCTCGGGAAGAGCGCTTTCCTCCTCGAGCGCGCCGAGGAGATAGCCAAAATCGGCAGCTGGGAATTCGATTATGCCACCAAGGTCGTCACAGGATCGGAGGGTTCCGCACGCATCTATGGGGTGCCGAGGGACCATCTGACCGTAGCGACAATCGAAGGCGTGCCGTTGCCAGAATATCGGCAGCTCCTGAATACCGCCCGGGACGATCTCATCCTGCACGGCAAACCATACGACATCGAATTCAGGATACGCCGCCAGAACGACGGGGAAGTGCTTGACATCCACTCCAAAGCGCTCTGGGACGGCTCCAGGAAGCGCCTTTTTGGCATAATCCGCGACATTACCGAGGAAAAGAAGGCGGAGGCCGGGCTCAAGGAAGCGATAGCGACGCGCGACGCTTTGATACGGGAACTCTACCACCGCATCAACAATACGCTCCAGACAATCATCTCGCTTATGGTGCTTGAGCAATCCCGAGACCCTTCGCGGGATTACCAGGACTTGATACGCCGCATGGCGAGCCGGGTACAGGCGATAGCACAGGTACATGAAAGCCTTTACGAATCACGAAGCCTGTCCCGCATCGACCTGAAGGAATTTTTCCCCCGCCTCATCAACCTGATGAAAGAAAGCAGGACATCTGGCGGCGCGTTTGATTTTCAGCTGGACGTCGATACAGTCGGGTTGAACATTGACGCGGCCGTGCCATGCGGCATCATGCTCGTGGAGTTGCTTGACAATGCCATGATCCATGCCTACCCGACCGGTCGGGGCGGACCTATACGGCTGTCCGCTCGAAAGAGTCATGACGGTTTCGTCTCGATAACCGTTTCCGACCAAGGCAAGGGCGCTGGGGAGGATTTCGACGACTTGCCGCCAAACCGTCTCGGCCTTCGCTTGGTCAGGGAAATAGTAGAAAGCCAGCTTCGGGGCACTATCGAAGTGCGGAAAACGCCCGGTTTCGGCTATACCTTCCGGTTCAGCGATGAATACCTCGAGGAACGGGTCTAGCCCGGATTGCTTTCCGCTGGAATAGCGCTACCTTCTCTTGTACGAGGCACAAGATGAAACGGTCAATCATTCTGGCAATTGCCCTGGGTACCGTGGCGTTGGCCGCCAGAGCGGACGATCCGCGCTACGTCTACGAGATACGCGAGCTCGACAAGGCCGCTGGCTCGGCCGCGAGCCAGGTATGGGCCATGAACGTGGGCATCGTCGCCGAAGCCGCGCGCTTGTACGTGCCCGTATCGTTCGTCAAGAAATCGGGAGCAGTATCTTTCACGCTCGACGGGACGATGTCGTTCTCGACCGGGGCAAGCGTCGAGGTCGAACGCTCTGCCGGACGGATCCTCTTGCGCCACGAGGTGTCGGTCAAAGGAGCGCAGCCGCTGCCCAGAGCTGACAAGCGCTCGACAATCCGTTTCAGCCTTTCTGACATAGTCAGGAAAGGCGGCAAGGATTCGGGTTCCCCGCTGTCGTACGCGCTCAGGAAGGCAATCGACGCTTCGTCGTACAAGACAGGCAGGGCCTGGGTGGAATCGGCCGTTTACGACGGAGCCGGTCGCTTCGTCATCGTCGTCGGACTCAAGAAAAACTGACGGCTCGGGATGACGCGCCGCCAGATTTCCGGTATCGTGGTGGCGGAGGGTCATAGTATGCACGAAATATCTTGCGCCTGGAAAAGCGACATGTCGTTCGTGGCCAACGTAAACGGCCACGAGCTTGTACTGGATGCCGACGAATCGTTCGGAGGCCATGACCAAGGGCCGAGGCCCAAACCGCTCGTCCTGGCGGCTCTCGCCGGCTGCTCCGGCATGGACGTGGTGTCACTCCTGCGGAAGATGCGCGAACCGGTCAGCTGGTTCAACATGCGCGTCCAGGGGCAACTGTCCGAGGAGCATCCGAAGACCTATACGAGCGTCAGGATCATCTACGAGTTCAAGGCTTCTGATGGCCTAAAGGACGAGGCCGTCCGCAAGGCCGTCGACCTTTCGCAGGAACGCTACTGCGGCGTCAGCGCCCTCCTCAAGAAGGCCATCCCCGTCGAATTCGAGATCGCCTACCTCTGAGGAGCCGCGGCGGCCGGTATGCCGACGAACAGCCCTGCCCACGCCGAGGAGGAGCGCCAGAACGCGGGCGGCTCGCCCAGGGGCGCATGGACCACATGGTCGCCCCCGCCGAAGCGCTTGCCTGACCACAGGTGGACCCAGTCCTCGCCGGGCAAGCCAGCCGGCAGGTGAACGAGCCTCGAACCGGCGCCATCCTCGACTACCGGAGCCACCAGGAGGTCGCGCCCGAAGAGGTACTCGTCCTTGATGCTGAACGTGGCCGGATCGTCCTCGTAATGGAAGAACAGCGGGCGCATCGCGGCTACGCCGTCGCGGGCATTCTCCTCCAGCGCAGCCTTCCTGTACGGCTTCATCGCGACGAAGATCCGCCCCAGCCTCGCCAGCGCGTCGAGCGTGGCGTCGTCCGAGTCGAACTGCCAGTTGTCGCCGGGACGGTTGCCCTCGTGGCTCCTCATCATCGGCGTGAACGCCGCGAATTCCGCCCAGCGGAGCAGCAACTCTTTCGTGCGGTGCATACCGAAGAGTGTCGTGTAGCCGCCGATGTCGCTGTGGTGGACGCCGTGGCCGCAGACCGACAGAGACAGCGCCGCCGTGATCACCGATGGCAATCCGTCGTCCTCGGACCAGTCTACGTTCTGGTCGCCGGCCCACATGTTGGGACACCAGCGCTGGCTGCCCGTGGAACCCGCCCGCATGAAGTAGACTATTTCGTCAGACTTGCCTGAATCCGCCACGGCCTCGTGGCAGACCCGCGCCCACATGGCGGGCCAGGGGTTGTGCGCGAGCATCGCCGGGGTTCCGTCGAAGAGGACAGCATCCGTCGGCAGGTATTCGCCGAAGTCGGCCATCCAGCCGGACAGGCCCAGATCGATGAGGTTCTTCCTCATTGCTCCCTTGTACCAGTCGAAAGCGGCCGGGTTGGTGAAATCGACGATGCCGGCCCAGAACTCGCCGAAGTCGACCAGGTAGTCCTCGCCCTTGGCATTCCTGGCGAGGAATCCGCCGGCGGCCGCCTCCTTGAACAGCGAGTGGCCCGCACCTACGTAAGGGTTTGCATAGCCCAGGAATCGTACGCCTTCCTTCCGCCACCGCTCTATCGCGGCGGGGAGGCCGGGGTAGCGCTCGGGATCCCAGACCCAGTTCCAGCGCAGCCTCTGGCCGAAACTGGTCATGTTGATGCCTTCCCAGTCCTGGGCCCAGATGCCGTTTACGGGTACGCCGTGCGCCTTGGCGCGGCGGAGCCGTTGTTCGCAGACCTCGGTGCCGCCCTGCATTCCCAGCATGATGCCGTCGTGGGTCCAGTCGGGCGGCTCGGGCTGGCGCCCCAGGAGGTCAGACACGCCTTTTGCCAGGTCGAGCATCGAACTGCCTGTGCCGAAGACGAGGTACTCGGGAAGCGCCCAGAACTCGAGTTCATGGAATCCGGGGTCGGAGAAATCGAAGGCGGCCCAGGCGGGGCACTCGGCATGGAACCAGTAGTGCCTCGAGGAGGCGAAGGTCGGCTGGGGAAAGAAGGTCCACCAGTAGTCGCCGCCGGCGCGGTCCGCGACGTCGGCCTCCCAGGTGACGCGGGTGCGCTTGTTGCGTCCGACGCCCTGCTCGCTCGTCCACAGCGGGAAGCGCCTGCCCCGCAAATTGAAGTGAGAGAACTGCTCGCCGCCACCGAAGACCGATTCGCCGGGCCATGCCGGCAAGCGGAACCAGAACCTGTTGGGTACCGACAAAGGCCCGCCTGCGATGACGATCGGGGCCAGCAACGATGGCCGAACGACAAGGCGCCCGTCCTCTTCGGACAACGCCAGCAGGAGCCTCTCCTCGCCGCCGCGCGACAGCAGTATCCGTGCGCCGGCAGGGGACTCTTCGATGGAAAATTCGGTGAGCGCTATCCGCTCCTCGAGCCTGTCGCGTATGTCGAAATTGCCTCGATACATGTCCACGGACTCGACGCCGCGCCCGACCCAGGCGCACGGCCTGGTCACCGAATGCGCCAACAGCGCGATACCATCGAACAGCACCGTGAATCCGGTCGGACTCCGTTCAATCGCCAGCATGGTTCCCTCCGAAAAAAAGCCCGTCCCGCCTTGAAGCGAGGACGGGCTGCGTGTGCATCGATACGGGCATCAGCCCTTGACGCCGCCGGCGGCGACGCCGCGGATCAGGAACTTCTGCATTGCCAGCGTGAAGATGAACACCGGCGTCAGCATGACTGTGCTCGCGGCGCACATCTGGCCCCAGGTCAGGGTGTCGCCTCCTATCAGGCTCGAGATGGCTACCGGGGCGGTCCTGGCGTTGACGCCGGTCAGTATCAGCGCGTAGAGAAACTCGTTCCAGCTGTTGATGAAGGCGAAAACCGCCGCCACCACCAGCCCGGGGGCGACCAGTGGCAGGAATATCAGCCTGAACAGTGTCCATCGCGTGCAGCCGTCGACCATCGCGGCTTCTTCGTAGCTCTTGTCCACGGCGGAGAAGAACGGGATGAGCATCCATATGACGTAGGGCACGTTGAAGCTGGAATGAGCCAGCATGATGCCGAACAAGGTATCCCTGAGGCCGATGGCCCTGAACATCAGGTAGAGGGCGACTACCAGCGACATCTGCGGCAGCATACGGAACACCAGGAAACTGTACGCCAGCGCATTGCGTTCCCTGAACCGGAAGCGCGATATGCCGTAGGCCGCCATGGCGCCGACGCCGACAGACAGGGCGGTCGAACCGAGCCCCACAACGATGGAGTTGCCCATCGCCTTCATCATCTGGCGATTCTTGAATACCAGCATGTAGCTCGCCGTCGTCAACTGGCTGAAGGCGAATTTCTGGCCGGACAGTATGACGATGTCGCGCCTGAACCCGTTCAACAGCGTTATGACTATGGGGTACAGCTCGACGAGCAGCAGGGCGACGGCGAAGAACGCCACGCCGGCGGTGATCATCCTTCTTCTGGTCGACAATTTCACTATCATCGGTCACCTCCGCGTTCCTCGAGCTTCTCGAGGCTCATGTTCTTCCGGACGAGCGTGACCGCGAATACTATCGATATCACCAGGAGGAAGATGGCCATGGCGCTGGCCATGCCGACCTTCATGTAACCGAAGGCCTGGCGATGGGTATACAGGCTGAAGAGCGTCGTCGACATGCCCGGACCGCCTTCGGTCATCACGTAGACTTCGCTGAATATGCGCAATGCGTCGATGATGCGCAGGAGCAATGCCGTAAGTATGGTCGGATACAACAGGGGCAGGATGACGCTGAACAAGCGCCTCCTGAAGTTCGCTCCGTCGATCTCGGCCGCTTCCAGGATGTCGGTCGGAATGCCGGCAAGTCCCGCGTACAGCAGCATGAACACGAAGGGCCACATGCGCCAGATATCCTGGACGATGATGGCGGCGTACGCGAAGGTGGGATCTCCTAGCCAGGTAATCTCCGGGGCGCCGAGGGCCAGGAGGAAGTTGTTGAGTGCGCCGTAGCGCGGCTGCAGCATGAACCGCCAGGTCATGCCCGAAACGACGGGCAGGAAAAATACCGGGAGTAGTATCAAGGCGCGTATCACCCTGCCCCCGTTGAACTCCCTGTTGAGCAGCAGTGCCGCGGCGAGGCCGAGCAGGAGCTCCAGGGGGATCGCTATGAATATGAAGCCGAGCTGCAGCTTGAGGCTGTTCCAGAATTCCTTGTCCTGTACCAGGTCGACGTAGTTGCCGGCGCCGATGAAGTGCCGCTCGCCGCCTCCTGCCGACAGCGGCCAGTCGAACATCGAAACGACGAACGAGAAGACGATGGGGAAGATGAGTACGGCGAAGACGATCAGGAGCGCCGGTACCAGAAAAGGAACGGGAGACCCTTGGCCTCCCGCCCCTTTCAAGGCGACTCTCCCCCGTCGGCTAGTAGCCAGCCTTCTTGAGGATGTCATTGGTTTCCATGACTATCGCGCGCACGGCGTCGGCCGTGGGCATGGCTCCGGTGATGCCCATGATCCAGTACTTCTTGACCACGTCCTGCACCTGGCCGATTTCCTTGAAGCGCGGCCTCGAGGCGGCGACCTTCATCGAGTCGGCGAGCGCCGGCAGCCAGGGCTTGGTGGCGGCATAGGCCGGGTTGGTCAGGGTCTCGGTGCGGGCCGGTATGGTGTTGGCCTGGACCAGCTTGTCAGCGACCGACTTGCTGGACCACCAGTAGATGAACTCGGCGGCGGCTTCCTGGTTCTTCGATGCCTTGGGAATCGCGATGGCCCAGGCGCCGGTGATGGCGTTGGCTCCGGCGGGGCCGGCGGGCGGAGCCGAGTAGGCTATCTTGCCGGCTGGTCTTCATAGGCCGCGATCTGGGCGGGCCAGATGAACATCGAGAACACGCCTTTGGGATCGGCGGCGAATGCTGCCTGGCGCTCGACGTGGGCCATGGTCTCGGCGCCCTTGGGCGATATGGCCATCAGCTTCTTGTAGAACTCCATGCCCTCGACGGCTTTCTTCTCGTCAAGCACGACCTTGTAGGTTCCGCCCGTGAAGTCGATGAAATTGGTACCGTAGGAATACCACATGAACATCGCCTCGGAGAGTACGCCTGCGGGACCGCCGTTGAAGGGACCGAAGCCCGCGGCAATGCCGTTGTCGTTGAAGAACGTGCCCATCTCCAGCAGTTCCTTGAAGGTCTTGGGCACGGCCAGCTCATAACCGTACTTGGCCTTGAACTGGGCTTTGTAGGTCGGGTTCTCTATCAGGTCCTTGCGGGTCATCCAGACGTAGAGGTTGCCGTTTATGGGTACGCCGAGCTGGACGCCGTTCCAGGTGCCGATGCTGTACATCTTGGGCGTGACCGACTTGGGATCGGTCTTGGGATACACGGTGCCCTTGTACCAGGAGTCGAAGGGCAGGAGCAGGGATGCGAAAACCGGCACGTTGCCTTCGTCGATGCCGACGACGTCGTAGTCGGTGGTCGTGGCGGTCACGGCGATGGCGGTCTTGGTGAGGACCTGCGGCGGCTGCAGCATCTCGATGTTGACCGTGATGTTCGTGGCCGCGGTGAATTCAGGGAGCATGGCCATCAGGGCCTTGGGATACGGGTCGTCCCAGAGCAGTACGTTGATGGTCCTCGGCGGAGCGGAGGCCGTAGCAGCAGCGTCCTTGGTCCCCGTGGCGAATACCGTCATGGAGGAAACGGCCAGCAGGACGATGACGAAGAGCGTGATCCTTGATTTCATCATATCCTTCCTTCCAGAATGAGAAGATTTCGGAAGCCAAAGGCATTCCGTTCGCGTCGCGGCATCAAGTATAAGGCAAGCTCCTGGCCGGTACCAGTTCCGACCATTCCCTCGCCTTGGACTCTCGCCTGTTTCGCATTAGTTACCAACTGAAAATAATACACGAGATTGGCGAACTGTCAACGGAAAATCGTCTATACCAGCCCCTGAATCGCTGCCACGGCGTTGCGCCAAACGCAAACCCGCGCCATAGTGACAGTGGGGGCAGCATGATAGACAAGGCACGATACAGACCGAGCGCCCCGCGCTGGTTCAACAAGGTCCTCCGGTGCGCTCTCGGCACGTTCCTGCGGCTGCGTTTCAGGATACGCCCGGTAGGCACCGAAGTTTTCAAACACCTCAAGCCCCCGTACGTGGTGGTCCCGACACATCATGGCGTCCTCGACCCCTTCATGGTCGGC
>PGXR01000099.1 GCA_002839245.1 Spirochaetae bacterium HGW-Spirochaetae-7
CGCCCTCAGCTGGAGCCCCCTCGCACCGGACACGTCCCAGAATGCGGCCGGGTTGGCGGCATAAGCCGGCTCGGGCAGGCCCAGCTTCCCGAAAGCGGCTGCTATCTTCAGGTTTGCTCCGCCCGCCGCCGCCATTCCGGACAGGTCGCCCTTGATGTCGCAGCACAGCACCGGCACGCCGGCCAGGGAGAAGCCCTCCGCCAAGGCTTGCAGCGTCACGGTCTTGCCCGTGCCGGTGGCACCGGTCACGAGGCCATGCCGGCTCGCCATCGAAAGGTCCAGCGTTATGTCACATCCGGTTTCAGGGATTCGGCACAGATTCAGTGTCATGGAGGATCTCCTGGTATCGCCTTGGCTTGCTTTCCGCCATCAGCTTTTTCAACGATAAATTGGGGAACCAGACGGCTTCGCTGGCTCCGTCTCTCGGGAATGACGAAGCAACTGAAGTGAGAACGCTCAGTCGCCGTCATACGCCCGCTTCAGCACGGCTATTTCTATCTTCGCCATGGCGAGCATGGCCTTCATGACCCGCGCCGCCTTGACCGGGTCGGGGTCGCCAAGCAGCGTGCCGAGGATGTTCGGGACGATCTGCCATGACAAGCCATACCGGTCCTTGAGCCAGCCGCATTGAACGGGCTCTCCGCCTTCCGAAAGACTATCCCAATAATGGTCGACTTCCTCTTGCGTGTCGCAATCGACCGAGAACGAGATCGCCTCGGTAAAACTGAACTGCGGACCTCCGTTCAGCGCGATGAAACGCTGTCCTTCGAGCTCGAACTCCACCGTCATGACGCTGCCGGCGGGCATCGGGCTGCCCTCGGCATAGTGGCTCACAGAGACTATCCTCGAACCGCTGAAAATCGAGACATACGACGAAGCCGCTTCGAAGGCTTGCGTATCGAACCACAGGAACGGGCTTATCCTCTGCATATTCCAGGCTCCTTTCACCATGCGACGATAGTCCACGATGCATCAACAGAATGTACACCGAGCCGTAGCCGCGGGCAATGCACAGTCGTCACAAAGAAGGATAGAATGATTCGATGAACAAACGCCCCGGCCTGTCCGTTTCGGCCGCCATCCTGTTTTCCATCGCCCTCCTGCCCGCCTGCGGCCAGTCCACCGCCGTGCAGGAGGCGCAGGTCTACCGTGTTCCTCAATCGATGGCCAGCGTCGCGGCGCTGGCGGGGCGGCTATCGTCGATGACGCCGGGCCGTGTCGGGCGCATCGTCGACGGCGACACCATCGTCGTCTCGTTCGACCCCGGCACCGGCCTCGGTCGCAAGGAAAAGGTCAGGCTGATCGGCGTCGATACCCCCGAGACGGTAGATCCGCGCAGGCCGGTCGAGCGCTTCGGGGCCGAGGCTTCGAGATTCGCGAAGGAACGGCTGCTCGGCCGTTCGGTACGCCTTGCGTTCGAGCCCGAGCTACGCGACTACTTCGGCCGGCTACTGGCCTACGTCTTCCTGGAAGACGGCTCGTGCTTCAACCTGACGATAGTCGCCGAAGGCTACGGATTCGCCTACACCAAGTACCCTTTCTCCTTCATGGACGATTTCCGCGCCGCCGAACGCAAGGCCCGCGCCGGCAAACGGGGCTTGTGGGGATAGCGGATGGCCGGGATATACTGTGGATGCTACACGAAACTGGAACGACCGGGAGTGATACATGGGCATTACCTTGGCGATAGTCGGCGGCATGGTCGTCGTCTCCATCATCGCGGTGATAGGCGACGTGGTTTCGAAGGGCATGCAGTCGAGGCCGCCGCCTGACCAGGCCGCCTTGCAGTCGAGCCTCAAGGCCCTGACAGACCGCGTCGAGCTCCTTGAGCGGCAGGCCGACGAGCGCGACTCCAGGCTCGCACAGGTCGAAGGCGAACTCGCCTTCACCACGAAGCTGCTCGAGGGCAAGCACAGCAATTAAGCGTCGGGAACCGGCCTGACTCACCACGATCATCGGATGCGGCGACCTTGCGATGCCTGGTATCCTTGCCTGCCAGCCGTATGAAGGACGCTGCGGGTGGGAACTATCCTACTTTTCGCACATGACGACGACGCCGGTCCAGCCTGACGGCGGGGGATCCTTGATGAAGGCGGAACAGCGGCGGGCGAACGTCGCCATAGCCTTATCGTCGGGCTGCATGCTCAGGGCTGTGCCAAAATCGCGGCCGGCCTCTTCGAAGCGGCGGTCGTAGTACCGCCTGATGCCAGCATGGTATATCTTCAGGGCCTTCCCTCGGACGGCGTCGATCTCCCGGCGCACGCCGAATATCGAGACCGCGCTGCGGCGGCCCTTGACCGCGACCTTGTCTATGTACTGGCACGGAAAACGGCTGCGCACCTCGAGGTAGACCGGGAATGAAACGAGGAGCGGCTCGTCGTATCTCCGCGTCAGGCCCTCGATCCGGGAGGCGATGTTGACCATGTCGCCGATGACCGTGTAGTCCATCTTCTTGTCGGAACCGATGTTGCCGATCGTCACCTTGCCGTGGTTGAGCCCGATGCCGCTATGGAATGGCAGCCGGCCCTTGGATGCCTGCCAGCGGTTGAATTCGTCGAGTGATTCGAGCATCTCGAGCGCGGCGGTGACGCCGTCCAGGGCATCGTGTCCCGACGAAACCGGCGCGCCGAAGAATGCCATTATCGCGTCGCCGATATACTTGTCGACGATGCCCTTGCTGCCGGTGATGATCTCCACCATGCGCTCGAAGTAGTGGTTGAGCGAGTCGACGACCTCGGTCGGCGTGAGTTGTTCTGAGATGCCGGTGAACCCGACGATATCACTGAAAAGGACGGTAAGGATTCTCTCGTCGCCAGAAAGCTGCGCCTCGGGCCGGCTGAAGAACTGCTCGATGACGCTGACCGGTACGTACTTCTGGAATATGTTGCGGACCTTGCGTTCCTGCCGCTGCGAGAGGGCGGCCTTGAGCGCGTAGCTCTTTATCTGGCCATAGGCTTCGGAGAGAGCGGAGGCCATCCCGTTGAAGCTCGCCGCCAGGTGGCCTATCTCGTCGGAATACTTTATCTCGGCCCGGAGTCCCAGGTTATTTGTCTCCATCACTCTGGCCATCGTTCGCTCGAGGTTGCGGATGGGGTTCGTCATGTAGCTGGAGAACCACCCCAGGAGGAGAGCTGCCATGAACGCCGATACGACGATGATCAACGTATTGCGCTTGAGTATCTCGTCAACGGCCTGGTAGAACCGGTCCTCGCGTTCGCTGACAAGGACATACCAGCCGAAGTCGGGGAGAAACATTGCCTCGGCCACCCGGTCGAATCCGCCGAGCCGTACACGAACCCAGCCTTCGCGCCCCGCGCCGATCATCGCGACGATGGCCTCGGTTTCTGACGGCACGGGTTCGAGTTTCGAACTGCCCATCCCGATGACACCGGATGGTTCGAAGCCCACGACGAGCTCTGTCGGCCCTCGCACCGTACCCGAGGCATAACCCTCGACGGCTTTCCTGGCGACATCGACGAAGTAGTCGTCGCCGGACAGGTTGTTCTCCTGGAGGATGGCCCACTGCTGGGCGGCGTATTTCCGTATCTCCTCGGCCTTGAAGCGCAGGAATTGCACCGCCACCTGGGTAATTCCGTTCCGTGCCGAGTACGACGAGACGAGGCCGGAGATCGCAAGCGGCGCGATCAGCAACGGCAATACCAGCAGGACGATCTTCGCGCGTATTTTCATGATTGTAGATCGAGCATAAACCTGCGCGTGTCAAAGGTCAAACCGCTTCGGTTGAAAGATGCCGGAAACGGCACTACACTGCCAATAAGGAAAAATGTTGTGAAAGCAGCACAGAACGGAACAGTAGATACGATGCCGAATACCCGGGAGACCGTCGAAGCTGACGAACAGGAAGAGATTCTCAGGGAAATCGAGGAAACCGTCAGTGTCGGCCGTACAGCCCTGAGTGTCGAAAAACCTGCCGGCTCGAGCGGAATCGCCCTGCCCGCGGCGGTCAATGCCGGGGCGCTGGTCCTGATAGCGCTTGCGATCCTCTTCGTTCCTCGCTTCTACGACGTCAGCGAGCGTCGTCTGGTCGATCCCTCGGTCGCATCCTCCGCCGATACGACCGGCTTGTTCCGGGCGCTGCGACAACAAGCCGACGTGCAAATACAGGAGCGCGAAACCGAGATCGCTTTGCTGCAGCAGCAGTACAGCAAGGCACGTAACGAGCGGGAGGCGCTTCGCAGGGATTTCGATACCAGGCTCAAGGGCAGGGCGGATGAATTGCAGGCCGGGCTGCAGCTCTCCATCGACGCGGAGCGGAAAAAACTGGCCGCCTCGGGGCAGGTCGACGCTGCGGCCGAAACCAGGCTGCGCGAACTCGAAACCAGGCTCCAGTCAGAGCGGGCCGCCGAACTCCAGGCGTACGAGTCTCGTCTGCAGGCTGAGACTGCCGGGCGAGAACGGGAACTGGCTGACGCCGAGGCACGTTTCGGAAAGGAGCTTCGCCAGCGGACGGACCCTTTGGCTTCGGAGATAGAGCGCCTGACAGAGCAGGGGAAAATCCAGCAGACGGCACAGAAAAACCTCTCGCGCAGCTATGACGAAGCGCAGGCGGAGATCAAGCGGCTCGAGACCGAACTCAGGCGCCTCGCCACCGAAGGCGACGAGGCGGCCGCGTCGTTCCGCCGCGAGCTACAGGATTCAAAGGCGATCACCCGGCAACTTCAGACGGCGGAAGCCTCGAGGATCGCGTTGCGTGACCGGCTCGAATCGATTCTGCGTCGCTACGCGGCGACCAGCCCACCGCCGCGGGAAGACCTGGCCAGCCGGTCAGCCAGACTCGAACTGTTGCAGGCCAAAGTAGAGACGCGCGCCATCCTCACCCAGGAGCCCGTGCGCAGTGCCCACCCCGGGCTGGCCGACAGGCTCGACCGCTTTTTCCTGGACTCCGAGGCGCAATACCGCGACGAGGGCCGCCGTGCCGGACTCGCCGAGGCCGCCGAGCTGGTCGACAGCCTGGCCGCCCGCCGTGAAGCGCGCGGCCTGCCCGCGGGTGACCCTGACCTCAAGCGCCTGCTCGAGAGGCTCCGGCAGCTCCTCAGGTAGAGAGTACCGCTAGAGAGTACCGCTACTTTTTCACCTTGACGGTAGCGATGACGCTGATGTCGCGTCCATCGATGAGCAAGACTTTTTCCGTGCCAGGCCGTTCTCCCGCGGGCGGGGCTGAATAGAGCCCCGCCTGGGTCACGTCGCCGCCGTACGAGCTCTTCATCGCAAACGTGTAGGAGCCATCCCCGCCCATGGCTTCGAACTGGAACGTACTGCCCAGCTTGACGGTGATGGTGGCCGGTATGATCTGCAACGGCCCCCCTACTGCGGGAGCTTTGACGGTGACTGTAGCGGTGGCGGTAGCAGCCACGCTATCGCTTACCGTAACGATATCGGATCCTACCGAGAGGGCGGTATATTCCCCGGTGTCCAATACTATGGAGCCTCCTCCCGATACGCTGAAGATATATGGCGGTGGTGTCACGTCGGGTGTCCCGCCGGAGGCCGAGAACGTGAACGTGGTGCCTGTCTCGATCGTCAGGCTGACCGGATTGATGGCAAGCGGCTGTGGCGCTGAGCTGACCACGACCGTCGCCTCGCTCGACTGTCCGGACGCGTCCTCGACACTGACCATCGCGACCGTATCCGAAGCCGGCGCCGTGTACAGGCCGGCAGCGGTCACTGATCCGAGGCCAGAAACGAGGCTGAACACGTACGGCGGCAATCCGCCGCTACCGACGAATTGCTGGGTATTTCCATATTCAAGCGAGGCTATTGAAGGCTGTATCGTAAGCGGAGGCACGGACTTGACGAGGACGCTCGCCTCGCTCTCGGTGCCCGCCGCGTCGGTTAGCCGTATGGCCGCTTCGGTATCGCTGCCTGGGGCGGTGTACTCCGCCCGTCCGTCCAGTCCGTCGACAAGGGTGCCGCCGCCGCCGACCAGGACGAATCTGTAAACGGGACTGCCTCCCGAAGCGCTCAGCGTAACCTTCTGGCCTGCCCGCAGCGATACGAACGAAGGGCTTATCTCGAGACTCCCGTTCACCAGCTCGTCCCATATTTCAAATACCGAGAGCTTGACGCAGGCCATCAAAGCCAGTACCGCGAATGCCAGTGCGAGCGACAGTTCGATTGACCGGCGAAGGTAACGCTTTTTCATGCTACAGCTCCATCGTCGCGCCGAGGCGCGGCACGAAGCCCCAGACGATGACCGGTGCTCCGGCGCCCAGGTCGAGGAACATTATCGACGCCAGTTCCAGGTTCAGCCCGAAGCGCTCGAATAGCCTTATCCCTGTGCCGAGCCCGGCGGATCCGAACGGCATGAACTCGGTGAACGAGGTCGATCCGGCGCCGTGCAGCATTGCGATCGCCGGGCCCGCGGAAGCCGCCATGCATGGAGAAAAAATCCCGAGCGAGGCCAGTCGGAGCGTCAATCCACCTCCAAGCATCGCGAACATGTTGTCGGCGCGGACGGCATCGAGGCCTTCCACCGAGAACGAAATGAACGAGGCCACGAGACACGCGCGCCACAGCCCGGACGGGTCGACGGGAGTGTCGTAGCTTGCCTGGCCTTGGGCGCCGGCCTTGAAGTAGTCCGCGGCTCGGCCCTGTGGCAGGAAGCCGCCAAGCCCGACCTCGATGCCATTCGGAGGTCGCGACGTTCCGGCGACCGCCGACGACCCGGTTACCGTTGCCGGTTCTGCGGGCGGTGATGACGCGGGCTGTACCGAGGAAGCTGGCTCCGCTGGCGGAACCGGTACAGAAACCATCGGGACTCGGGGCCGCAGGGCCAGTTCACGTTCCGCCCCGGCCATCAAGGTATGCACGAAATCACCGATGGTCAGGTCGAGCTGAGGATCAAGCTCCTGTTCCAAGGTCCGGGATTCCGTTGTCATCCTTCCTCTTGTATCGGATACTGAAAATGTCAAGGTGACATGATCTACATCAAGAAAATATACCACGGCGATATCGAATTCAAATGAGGGTCGCCCTGGTCCAGCGTTTGCCGCATCGACGACGATGAAATTCCTCTTGTTCAGGGCTAGTTCGATGGCGCCCCGGATTATGGCTTCCAGGGAATCTTCGGCGGCCCCTCTGACTGGCGACACGATCACCCTGACCGGGATTCCAGCTGTAACCTGAGCGTGCGCTGGAGGGATGTTCAAGAAGAGCACGGCCAGCATGATTGTTGCCAGCATCCGCTTCCTTGCCTTCGTCATAAGGTTCCCTCGTATCGTGCGCTATACGCCCGGTCGATCCGGAATGGGTACTCGAACGCGTCGATAGTCGACTTCTCTTGCGGCAACGCCGCAACCGTCAAGTGTACGCATTATATCGAAAATACTCAACGAGCCGAGGTATCGGGATGAACGTCTTGCCGGGAGGTGATAGACTGTGCGAATGAGCCTACACGCATCATCGGCGTCCTTGATCATCGCCTCGCTCGCCGCGCTCATGTCCGCGACATGCCTTTCGTTTCCCGCGCCCGGCGGCGACCCGGCGTATCCCTTCCCGGACGGCGAGACCTGGGCGCCGGTCGCGTCGACCGAGGTCCAGAGACTCATCTCCCAGGGCGGCGCCTCGCTTGTCGGAAAGAAGACCATCGTAGTTAACGGCGTCACCTATCCCAACGACTGCACCGGCCTGGTCCGAGCGGCGTACGCCTTCGCGGCTATAGACCTGGCCTATCGCTTCGACCGCTATTCGGGCAACGGCGTGCGGCGGCTCCACGAGACCCTGAAGGACGAAGGGCTCCTGTACGCCGTGCGCTACCCCGCTCCCGCCGACCTCGTCTTCTGGGACAATACCTATGACGCCAACGGCAACGGCCAGGCCGACGACGAGCTTACCCACGTCGGCGTGGTCCTGTCGGCGGAGGCCGACGGTTCGATACGCTACCTGCACTACCACGTCAGGCTCGGGCCGGTGATCGAGGGCATGAACCTGACCAGGCCCGATGACGAGTCCGACGGCCCCGGCGGCCGCGTCAACGCCTTCATCAGGATGCGCGGCTCGCCGGGTGCGGCGGGGGGCAACGCGGCACAGCTGTTCCGCGTCTTCGGCAGGGGGTACGAGCTGAAACCTTGAAGGCTCGGTCGCTACCTATTACTTCATCGACCTATAGATTACTCCGGCATTCAGGTGAAGAAGGGCTTCTTCCTTGGTGCCGAGGAAATCAGCGCCGAGCTGGAGGTGGAAGGGCCGAGAGACCGCCAGATCGATGCCCGCCCCGAGAGCCGCGCCGAACTGTAGCGAGGTGGAGCCGTCCAGGAACAAGCCCCCGCCCACGCTCAAGTATGGCCTGGTCCAGCTGAAGAGGAAGGGGAAGGCGGCCTTGAAGGACAGGAAGATGCTTCCCGTACTCCACGGCTCCCCTCCACCGATGCCGGGGAGGTAGTCGTAACCGAGTCCAGCCACCAGGGCATAGTCGCGGTTCAGCTCGTCGAGCCCAAGGTTGAAGGAGGCAGTCAGCGCGCCGCCTGCCCCCGCAGAGGTAAAATTCCCCGAGCTCGGGATTCCGTAGCCCGCCCCGCCCAGGAAGCCGAAGTTCCATTTCGGCGGATCGATCGCCTTGACATGGTCGGTTATCCGGGCCGTTCCGTCCGTCCTGATGATAAGTTCGTATGTCCAGTCGTCTATCTTCCTCGCACCCTCGATATTGAAATCCCATGCCTCGGTCGAGCTCGAGTGTCTGACAACGTGGCCATAGGAACCGATGGCTGCAACTTCCTCGTAGTTCTTCTTGTTCCTCACCAGGGTTCGCCCCGTGTAGACGTAGGCCTTTACTATGTACTCGATGAAGGAGATCGTACCGGGAGCTTCCTGTATATAGGGCCGGAGTTCGCGCAGGTAGCGCTCCGCGAGCACCGTCTTCCCGGCCGGGACAGCCTTGACGGGGGACGAGGGGATTATGGCTTGAGCTTTTCTAGACGTGAGCCTCTTGTCTATCGCTCCGAGTGTCTTCCGGCTGCTCTTCCAGTTTCTCGCAAAGATGCGCAGGAGAATCTTCCGTTCACCCGAGTTCCTGAGCGCGAGGTCCGCAATGAAAGCCTCGAGGCCCCTGGCGCTTATCTCTGCGAGAGCCGCGAATGACTCCCCCCGAGGGTTCTGCGCGTCGAAATTCATGTTGCGGTAGACGCTCTTTGAAACGACGTTCACCGCTTCAGCGGGAGCGATTGCGGGATTCGTGTCGATCTCGGCAAGCAAACACTGGTGACGTCTGTCTAGGCCGTTGACCGCAACGGTCCCGGGGGAGTATTGGGCGATCTGCATTTCGCTCAGCTTCCAGTCAAGGATGAAGTCGTAGGTACCAGGCACCAGCGCGGTACCTGCCGGTACCGATGCGCGCGCAGTCGGGTTGGATGTCTGCTTGGCGGGATCGGCTACGGCCTCTGCCACGATCGGCGTCCAGTACCGTGCATCGGGAGAAGGGATCCCCCAATTGGCGATCTTGAACGTGACCCTGGCTCCCGGAGCGGCGACA
Organism: Spirochaetae bacterium HGW-Spirochaetae-7; assembly: GCA_002839245.1. Classification (GTDB taxonomy): domain Bacteria; phylum Spirochaetota; class Spirochaetia; order Treponematales; family UBA12059; genus SZUA-370. Next base: position 9,488 of record PGXR01000099.1, read on the forward strand.
TATTCATGGATCGCGGTACCGTCTGCCTCGAGCCTGGCTCGCTGGGCATCGTTCGATACACGGGCGACGAGCCTGTTAACCACGGCATTCGGACCCGTCGCGGGGTCGGTATAGGTTATCGTGCTCGTGAGCGGAGCGGCGGTATCGAGCGGATCCTCCCGCACGCCTATCGACGAATAGCCGGCTAAGTACAGCCCGTTGCTCGGGAGGCTGTCGTCACGGCTCGCGACTCCCCAATAGTCGGGAATTGTCTCGGGAGCGGCGACCGTCGTTGGTATCGTCCTGGGCCAACTGAAAGGCGAATACGTGCTCGAAATCGCATTGAAGCGCATGACTCGGAGGAAGACAAGGAACCTGGTTCCGAGGTTGAGCCAGGATGGCGTCACGCCTGGCCCGATGGGAAGCTTGAGCTCGACCGTCCAGTGGCCGAGGTTGCCATCGGTACTCGATCTGTGCGCGATCAGCATGCCCGCTGGTGGCGAGACGAGATCCCAACCGCCTGCAGAATTCTTCTGGCTGAAGGTGATCGTCTCCGTCAAAGGCGCGATGGAGAGCAGCCCGACATTGCCGGCCTCGTCGAAGCGCGAGCTTTCTTCCTTGCCTATGCCGATGAGGATCTGATCCTCGGCTGTTAACGTGTCATCGAAGTTTACGTCGATCCCGAAATACAAGGCGTCGCTGGAGCGCACGAGATCGATGCGCGCGTCCGGCTCCGTGCCGTCGCTGAAGGGAATGCTGTATGCGCCGCGCCAGCCGTTTTCGCCGTACACTACGTCTGCCGCGCCGGATCCAGAGGGGTTCAGGTGATCGTCCCAGCCCGAAAGAATCCCGTCGACCCAGGGCGGCTCGCCGTCGAAGGGCAATCCCTGGTATCGGGGGATTGATACGGCTTCGTTCGGATAGGCGACGATGGTCATCGTCGAGACATCGCCCTCGGTTCCATCAGCCGCCACTGGCTT
>PGXR01000100.1 GCA_002839245.1 Spirochaetae bacterium HGW-Spirochaetae-7
TCCATGTACGGCAAGGCCCGCGCGAACAGCCGCAGCCCAACCCCGCCCTTGTCCGCAAGCTCCAGGGCATGGCCGGGCAACGAAAAGCCCGTGACGTCGGTGCAAGCCCGCACCCCGTGCGTTTGCAGGACACGAAGCGCATCGCGGTTCAGCCGCTTCATCGACTCCACCGCCCCGGCCAGGACATCAGCCGGGCAGGCTCCTGCCTTGGCCGCCGTCGTGATGGCGCCGGTGCCGAGCGCCTTCGTCAGCACGATGGCGTCACCCGGCCTGGCGCCCGACTTGAGCAGCACGCGGTCGGGATGCGCGAACCCGATGACGGCCATTCCGAATTTCGGCTCGGGATCCATGATCGTATGCCCGCCCACGACGGCGCACCCCGCCTCGGCGGCCTTCTCCGCCCCGCCGCGAACGATTTCGGCGATCGCCTCGATAGGCAGGTCGGGAGGAAAGGCCGCGATATTGAGCGCGACGACGGGATCGCCTCCGGTCGCGTATACGTCCGACAACGCGTTGGCCGCCGCTATCGCGCCGAAGTCATACGCGTCGTCGACTATCGGCGTGAAGAAATCGGTCGTGAAAATCAGGCACTTTTCGCCGTCGATGCGGTACACGGCCGCGTCGTCACCCTCTTCCAGGCCGGCAATGAGGGATGCGGCGCGCTCTGGCGGTACAAGACCGGCCAATGGACGCAGAACCTGCGCCAGGGCCTCGGGGCCCATTTTGGCAGCTCAGCCAGCCGCGGAGCACATCGACGTCAGTCGTATTTCCTGCTCTCCGAATTTCACTTCGCATCCCTCCTTTCCATCGGATTTTCATTGGGGCAAATACTCAACCAATGAGTAGTTTGCAGGATACCAGCGACTTGCGATAATGGCAAGCTAAAACTGGCTTGCGTTGACAGCTATTGCACTGTCCCGTAGTATGTCCGATACCGACGCTTCGCCCTGCGCCGAAGTCCGGAATGGAAGTTGACGGGGTCTGGTGGCTCCCGCGGTCTTCAAAACCGTTGGCCGTGCTTTGCGCGGTGGTGGGTTCGATTCCCGCCTCTTCCGCTATGGAAACCAACGAACGGCTTTCAGCCATACCGCAGGTCGAGAGGCTTCTCGCCGATCCCGACGTCGCCGCATTTTTTCCGTTGCTCTCGCGGCCGCTGGCCACCCGTGTCGTGACGCTGTCGCTTGCCGCGGAACGGGAACGCGCGCTGGCCGACGGCGACTACGCCGTCGACGCCTCCGTCTGCAGGGCGGCGGCTATCCGCGCTCTCGAGGTACTTGACCGGAAGCGCCTGCGCAAGACGCTTAACGGTACCGGCATCGTACTCAACACCAACCTCGGGCGTTCCCCGGTGTCGGAGTCCGCATGGATCGGCGCGCATGACGCCAACACGGGATATGCCCCGCTGGAGCTTGACCTGGACTCGGGCAAGCGCGGGCGCAGGGGCGGGCTATGCCATGACCTGGCGGCGATGCTCGCCGGAGCCGAGGCCGCCCTGGTCGTCAACAACAACGCAGCCGGCGTCCTCCTCGCCCTGACCGCCATCGCCAAGGACAAGGAAGTGGTAATAGCGCGCGGCGAACAGGTACAGATCGGCGGCGGCTTCCGCGTGCCTGACATACTGGAACTTGCCGGGGCGCGCTTCGTCGAGGTAGGGACGACGAACATCGTGACCGAGAACGATTATCGCCGGGCGATCCATACCGAAACGTCCTGCGTTTTGCTTGTCCACACCTCGAATTTCGCGCTTCGCGGCTTTTCCTCAAAGCCGGGTCCGGCAGCCGTCGTCGCTGCGCTCCCTGCATCGATACCAGTCATCGTCGACCAAGGCTCGGGCTGCGCGTTCGAGCGCATCCCCGGCGAGAGGCAGGTGGGGGACTATATCGACGCAGGCTGCACCCTCGTCTGCTTCTCTGCGGACAAGCTCCTGGGCGGTCCCCAGGCGGGTATAGTCGCCGGACGGGCCGACCTCGTAGCCCGGCTTGCACGTCATCCGTTGTACAGGGCGTTCAGGCCCGGCAAGATGGTCTACTCCCTCCTCGAGCGCGTCCTCGTGGAAAGGCTGAACGGCGAGGCCGGCCCCGCCGGAAGGGCAATCGCCATGCCGGTCGAGGAACTCAAGAAAACAGCCAGAAAGATCCGGAGCAAGTTACCCAAGGGCGTCGCGACCCTCGTCGACACCAGGGCGGCCTCCGGCGGCGGCTCCGGGCCGGATGAATTCTTCGATTCCATAGGACTGTCAATCACGTCGCCTTCCAGCGCAGCCATGCTGCAGGCGGCGTTGCGCAAGGCTCCCGTGCCGCTTGTCGCCATGATACGGAACGGGGCCGTCCTCGTCGACATGGCGACGCTTGCGGGAGAAGACCCCATGGACGTGGTCGCTACCATAAGCTGGGCGCTGGAACGAAGCGTTTCGCTCAGGGCGAGCGCCGAGCGCTATACCGAGCGAAACGCTGAACACCATGCAGAGCTGCCAGGCGATGGGCCAGGGCCCGCAGGAGCGACCCAGGGCTCCGCATGAGAGTCATCGGCACCGCCGGCCATGTCGACCACGGCAAGACCGCCCTCATCCGTTCGTTGACCGGCATGGACGCCGACAGGCTGCCCGAGGAAAAGGCCCGCGGCATGACCACCGACCTCGGATTCGCATGGTACGAGGGCGGCGATGGCGAGGCCATAGGCGTCGTCGACGTGCCCGGCCACGAGCGCTACCTCCGCAACATGGTCGCCGGCGCCTGGGCGCTCGAGCTTGTCATACTCGTCGTGGCCGCGGACGATGGCTGGATGCCCCAGACATCGCTCCACGCCTCGATCGTCGCGTCGCTTTCGGCACCCGCCGTCGTGCTGGCGATAACCAAGGCCGACGCGGTCGCTCCCGGCAGGACTTCCGCGGTCATCGCCGATGCGGTCGACCGGGCCGCGGCGTTGTTCGGCGAACGCCCCCCCGCCGTGGCCATATCAAACCTGAGCGGATCGGGCATCGCCGAACTCAAGGAAACCATCGACAGGACGCTTCGCAAGCTGCCGCGCGAGGCGGAGTCCTGGCCCCGGATCTACGTCGACCGCGTTTTTTCGCCTCTCGGAGGCGGAGTGGTCGTCACCGGCACGCTGCGGGGCGGATCGGTGGCCATAGGCACCGAAATGGAGGTATTCCCGAGCGGCGCGCGCGTACGAGTCAAGGGAGTACAGAGCTACCGCAGGGAAACCGGGGTCGCCGAACCCGTCTGCCGCGTGGCCCTTTCGCTGTCGGGGACAAAGGCCGGCCTAGGTCGGGGCGACCTTCTCGCCGCGCACCGCGCACCGGTCCTTTCAGGCACCGAGTTCCTGGGCAGGCTCCTGCCGCTGCCGGGTTCATCCGAACTCTGCCTGGCGGACGCCAGGGGAAGGCCGCTGCTCCGTGACGGCATAGAGGCGGAACTGGCCTTGGGAACCGCACGGCGCGAAGTCGAGGTATGGCGCTACAGGGGCAGCGATTGCATCAGGCTGGTCTCGAGCGAGCCCGTCGCCTGCCCCGCCGGCGAAGCCTTCGTCGTCCTCCGGCGGGGAGGGGCCGCCATGCTATGCCGCGGAGCGATGCTGCGCTCGGGAGCGACCAAGCCCATGGACCGCAAGGCGATGGCCGCGGTGCTGCCCCGGGTGGCATCCGCCACAGCAATGCTTGAATCGGCCGGCTGGGGCCTGCGGGAAGCCGGTGCCTACAGGCTGTCGCTCACGACGTTCGGGCTCGGCTGGGCCATCGATAGAAGCGGCCTGACGTCGGAGCTTGCCCGGACGGCCGGCCTGGGATGTGCCCCGGCGCAAGATGGCGCGCTTGTCACCTTCGATCCGGAACGCTGGACATCGCTCCGGCAGGCCTTCGTGTCCGCGGCAGGCGAACCCTCCGGCTTGTCCAGGGCTACGGCCGAGTCCCTGTTCGCGAAAAACTTCATAGCGGGCGAGGCTCCAGCGGGAGCGGCAATAGAGGCTGCCCTGGCACGCTTGCTCGCCGAAAAGTCCATCAGGCCCGACGGCCCGCTCTGGAAGGCCTCGAGCGCCGTCCGCGACTTGTCGCCGGACGAGACGGGGCTTCTGGCCAGGCTTAAGGCAGCCGGCAAGACCGGGCTTGAGCCTGGAAGGACTACGGCGCAATCCGACGCCCGCGCGCTAAAGTCGCTCTGCTCGTTCGGCGAGGCGCGGCCTCTCGACGGCGGCATATTCATGGCGAGAGACGCCTTCGACGCATGCGTCGAGGCAATCCTGCGCGGCAAAAAAAGTGGAGACCGGTTTACGGTCGGCGACGCCAAGGAGCGCTCCAGCCTGTCCCGCAAGTACATCCTTCCGCTGCTCAACAGGATGGAGACAGATGGCCTGGTCAAACGCTACGGAGATGAACGTATCGTCCTGTAGCCGAAAGAGTTCATTCCAAAGTCGGTGACTGTTGAAATTGTTTCGGCAATTTGTCTATTCAGGTGCTTTTCCGCAACAAAGCAACCCATTTTACCCCGTACACAAATATATTGCCCCTGGAGCCTGATAACCAGAGATAGCGATGAAGAGGAAACGGAATTAGGCATCCGCAGATTACGCCGATTCTCGCAGATTCAAGACCAAGTGCTTGTACTCGAGAGACTGCACCCCGAAATTCAACAAAAAACCTTTGCCGAAGCCAGAGGCTTTCAGTACTACGATCACAGAGCAGTAGCAGACAAAATCGGCTCGATAGAAAGAATCCGGGTTTGGCCTTTATACAAGACGGGTAATTCGTATTCCCTGATGTATGAAATCCCAAGCAGGTTGAATTCGATTTCGAGGGCATCCTGGTTGGCAAATAATAAATCCGCGTCAATCTGTGTAATCTGCGGATCCTCTTCTCTAATTGAAATACTGAATAGTTACGGCAATTTCTTGATAATAATGGTCATTCATATTGTATTTTGTATATATTATCACATCGCCTCGGCAAGAGGATGAACAGGAGTCAAGCATGAGCACAATCAAGATCATCATAGGTTCTACCAGACCCGGACGTTTCGCGTCGACCTTTGCGAAATGGCTGACGACGATAGCCAAGGAATTCGAGGCTGCCAATCCCGGCGGCCCGCGTTTCGAGCTCGTCGACCTCGCCGACCAGAAGCTGCCCCTCCTCGACGAGGCAGTCCCGGCCAACATGAACAAGTACGAACACGACCATACGAAGCGCTGGTCAAAGGTCGTCGGCGAGGCCGACGGTTTCGTGTTCGTCACGCAGGAATACAACCATGGCTACAGCGCATCGCTCAAGAACGCCATCGACTATCTCTTCTACGAGTGGAACAACAAGCCGGTCGCCTTCGCCAGCTACGGCGGAGCAGCGGGAGGAGCCCGGGCCGTCGAGCAATTGCGCGAGGTATCAGGCGAGGTCAAGCTCTTCGATATCCGCGAGGCGGTCATCGTTCCCAATTACTGGACCCAGTTCGACGCGTCGGGCGCGTTCAATGCCACCGATGACCAGGCCAAGGCTGCCGGGGCCATGTTCCAGGCGCTGTCGTTCTGGACCGACGAGATGAAGGCCTCGCGGGCCAGACTGGCGGCCAAGGCCTGAAGTCAGGCGGAGAAAAGCCCGGAATGGCGAGCGGCATGACGGCGTACGAGACTATCGGGGAATGGAGCCGCTCCAGGAGGAGCGGAGCCGTCATGCCCGCGCTCTTCGTGGGGCACGGCTCGCCCATGAACGGTATCGAGGACAACGACTTTTCCGCCGCCTGGAAGGAGCTGGGACCGTCGCTCCCCAGCCCCAGGGGAATACTCTGCGTATCGGCGCATTGGCTGACCCACGGCACCAGGGTGACCGCGATGGACTCGCCGAGGACGATACACGATTTTTCAGGCTTCCCTCGTTCGCTTGGCGAAACAGTCTACCCCGCTCCAGGAGATCCGGCGCTCGCCGCGATGGCGGCGGAAAGCCTTGGCGTCCTCGGCGGGGCGGCATTCGACCATGACTGGGGGCTCGACCACGGCGCATGGACCGTTCTCCGCAGGATGTTTCCCGAGGCGGACATCCCCGTCGTACAGCTGAGCATAGACTGGGACTTGAATCCCGACGGGCACTTAGAACTCGGCCGCGCGCTCGGGGCGCTGCGCGACAGGGGCATCCTGGTCGTAGGCTCGGGGAACGTAGTGCACAACCTGGGCCGCATCGACTTTTCCACGGTGGACAAACCCGGCTCGGGCTACGACTGGGCCTTCGAATTCGACCTGGCCGTCAAGAAGGCGGTGCTCGAAGGCGACGATGCCGGTCTCGCCGACCGGGAGCGGCTGTCCGGCGCTGCGGCTTTGGCGGTCCCCAGCCCCGACCATTACTACCCGCTGCTCTACGCCGTCGGCGCGCGCAGGAAGTCCGACGACGTCCTCGTATTCAACGAGGCGGCGGTCGGCGGATCGCTGACGATGACGTCGTACGCCTTCGGCTAGAACCTTCGCGCGAAGAGGACAAGCCCTCCCGCCGTGCCGACGATTCCGCCGACGACGTTGATCCCGACGTTGATCAAGGCGCGGGCCCGCTGGCCCGCCTGGAACAGTTCCATCGTCTCGAGCGAAAAAGTGGAGAAGGTGGTGAAACCGCCGAGGAAGCCCGTCACCGAGAACAGCCACAGCGTCCGCGGCATGGCCGACTTTTCCATCAGGCCCGCCACGCAGCCTATCAGGAAGCAGCCCGCCAGGTTGACGATGGCGGTACCCCACGCGAAACCCGACCCGAACTGCCTGACGGCGATCGTTGAAACGAAGTAGCGGCACAACGCGCCAAGGCCGCCCCCGGCGGTTATCAGCAATGCATTCATGACCGTGAGTTTGCCCGGCAGCGTCTTCCCGGTCAAGGTGGATCAAGCGCAAGTCCCTGGGGGCATGGTCGCAACCCACTCAACCAAGATCGGGTTTTCTTGTATACTCGCCTCCATGGCCACAGTCGACGACAAGAAGATCATCTATTCGATGCACCGCGTATCGAAGAAGTACGGTACCAAGCAGGTCCTCAAGGACATATCCATCAGCTACTACTACGGCGCCAAGATAGGCGTCATAGGGCTGAACGGCTCTGGCAAGTCTAGCCTCCTCCGCATACTCAACGGAACGGACACGGAATTCGCGGGCGAGACCGATTGCTCGCCGGGTTACACGATAGGGTTCCTCGAGCAGGAGCCGCATCTGCAAGCAGGCAAGACAGTCAGGGAGATAGTCTCCGAAGGCGTCCAGGAGATAGTCGACGCGCTCGCCGAATTCGAAAAGGTCAGCGAAGCCTTTGGGGAACCGGACGCCGATTTCGACAAGCTCGCCGACAGGCAGGCCAAGCTCCAGGAGACGATTGAGTCGTTCGACGGCTGGAACCTCGACGCCAGGCTCGATTTCGCCATGGAAGCGCTCCGTTGTCCCCCGCCGGACCAGGTGGTCGACGTGCTGTCAGGAGGAGAACGACGACGGGTCGCGCTGTGCCGCCTCCTGCTCAGGAAGCCGGACATACTCCTCCTGGACGAGCCTACCAACCATCTCGACGCCGAGACGGTCGCATGGCTCGAGCGCCACCTGCGGGAATACGACGGCACGGTCATCGCGGTTACGCACGACCGCTATTTCCTGGACAACGTCGCCGGCTGGATCCTGGAACTGGACCGCGGCGAGGGCATCCCCTGGAAGGGCAACTATTCCAGCTGGCTCGACCAGAAGTCCAGACAGCTCGAACTCGAGGAAAAAGGCAACTCCGAGCGCGCCAAGACTCTCGAGCGCGAACTCGACTGGGTGCGCATGAGCCCCAAAGGCCGGCACGCCAAGAGCAAGGCCCGCATCACCCAGTACGAAAAGCTGCTCGCCGACGGCCAGCGCGAGAAAGTCCGCGAGACAAAGCTGACGATAACGCCCGGCCCCAGGCTCGGGTCCTTGGTCATCGAAGCCAAGGCGCTGTGCAAGGCCTACGGCGAGCTGGTGCTTTTCCAGGACCTCGAATTCTCCGTGCCGCCAGGAGCGGTGGTCGGGATAGTCGGCCCGAACGGAGCCGGAAAGACCACCCTGTTCAAGCTCATCGCCGACATGGAGAAACCCGACTCAGGCACACTTCGGATTGGCGACACGGTCAAGCTCGCCTACGCCGACCAGATGCGCGCGGGCCTCGACCCCGACAAGACGGTATGGGAGCAGCTCTCCGGCGGCCTCGACATCATCAAGCTGGGCGGCGTGAAGGACGTCAACAGCCGGGCGTACTGCTCGTGGTTCAACTTCTCCGGAGGCGACCAGCAGAAGAAGGAGGGCGTGCTTTCTGGCGGCGAGCGCAACAGGCTCAACCTCGCGGTGATGCTCAAGGAAGGCGCCAACGTCATCCTGCTCGACGAGCCGACCAACGACCTGGACGTGAACACGTTGCGCGCCCTCGAGGAAGCCCTCGACAATTTCGCCGGCTCGGCCCTGGTCGTCAGCCACGACCGCTGGTTCCTCGACCGCGTCTGCACCCATCTCCTCGCTTTCGAGGACGGCGAGGTACTTTGGTATGACGGCAACTGGTCCGAGTACGCCGAGTACCGCCACGAAAAGCTCGGCGGCGACGCCGACCGTCCGCACCGATACGTATACAGGAAGCTGGAAAGATAATACAGGCAACCGCCGGCTGCACGCCTTGCGGACGGTCGGCGCCCCGGGTTGGAAGGCTCGAGCCACCTGTGGGGAGCCCTGACAGCACCATCGTCAGCTCGATGAAAGCTCTCCCACTTGCCTGGACCCAGATCGTTCATGCTGAATATCGGTTCGAAGCTGACTGGTCGCCAGACGAGACAGGAATCCTGTAGTCGCACCGCGCCGTCGTGCGGCCCAGACGCGGTTAGCCCGCGACAAGTCCGCCCTCCAGCGTCGATGCAAATTTCGCCGCAGAACGTATGGCATCGGGCGTGCCGGATCTACGCGTCGGTTGATTCGACGAGTTCTATCCTGTATTCTCATGCGATTACTGGAAGGAGCCAATGATGATACGCGTGATCTTGAACGGTTGCAACGGTCGGATGGGCAGGACGCTCACTTCCTTGATCGAGCCTATGGATGATATGGAAGTGGTCGCGGGCATCGACATCAACGCCCAGCCGGAGGAGTACCCCGTCTATTCACGTCTTTCGGAATGTACTGTCCAGGCGGACGTGCTGATTGACTTTTCCCATCCCAGGATACTTCCCGTTTTACTGTCCGACGCGGTAAAACGAAATCTGCCCGCCGTCATAGCGACGACGGGATTGGGCCTCGAGGATATTGAATTCGTTGAAAGGTCGTCAAGGAAGATTCCCATTTTCAGGTCAGCCAACATGTCGCTTGGAATCAACCTGATACAGGACCTGATCAAGAGCGCGACCAAGGTATTGGGAGAACGGTACGACGTCGAAATCGTCGAGAAGCATCACAAGCTTAAGAAAGACTCCCCGAGCGGTACCGCGCTGATGCTGGCTGATTCGATAAACGAAGTAAGGGTTGAAAAACTGCATTATGTCTGCGGCAGGGAGGGACGAGACAGCCTGAGGCAGAAGGAGGAACTGGGCATCCACTCCCTGCGGGGAGGCACGATCGTGGGCGAGCATGATGTGTACTTTACCGGCACGGACGAATTGATCCAGATCGGGCACAAAGCCTATTCAAGACAGGTATTCGCCACCGGCGCCGTCGCTGCCGCCCGGTACCTGTGCACCCGGAAACCCGGGCTGTACAGCATGCAGGACATGATCAACCAGTACAGCGCGGTTACGACACTCTACACGTTTCCTGGCGAAATATTGATTACCCTTGACGGTTTCCCCAGGAACATGGAGTCGATATCCGGCCTCTATGGCGATTTTGCCTCTGCGGACATCTTCATAGACTTGATCAGCCATTCCGGTTCGACGGGCGAAGAATTGTCAATTTCGTTCACGGTAAACTCAAGGGACCTGGCCGGGACGAAGGCCATCCTTGAAGGTATAAGCAGGAAATATCCTGGAGTGAAGACCGGCATAGAAGATCATATTACCAAGATCACCGTGGAGGGTCCCGGCATGGAGTTCCAGTCGGGTGTCGCTTATCGGCTATTCTCCTGTATGGCCAAGGCCGGCATACACATCATGGCCGTCACTACATCCGAAGTAAAGATTTCGTACATAACGTCTGACCAAGAGGTCGACAAGGCAGTCGAAACCATCAAGAAAGAATTCGGGATTTGAACCCTTCTGTACTTCCTTCCTTCATGAATCCCGCACGGGTATTTCGCAGTTCCGGAACAAGTCATTCCATGGTATTGTCGACGGCATGCCAAAGGTGCTGAGCCCGGCCATTTTGCTATACGTCCCATCCGTTCGCCTTCGCAAGATGTCGCCGGCCGGCCGTTCCGATATCTATACGGGAAACTGGGGCGACAGGAACGGTAGAGGCGCATGATGGACGAGGTGGTCTTGTTCCGGTCGTTGACTCTTGCATCCATCCACCTGGCAGCGGCGG
>PGXR01000324.1 GCA_002839245.1 Spirochaetae bacterium HGW-Spirochaetae-7
CGGCTTTCGCGACCCTGTCTCCGCCACTCGAGTCCTTGAGCATGAACAGGTTAGGATGCCTTGCCGCGAGGTTGGCCACCATCCCTGCGGTGAACATGTTTCCGGTTACCTGGGGCAGCTGGTATATGGCCGTGGGCAGGGCGAGCCCCAGCACCCGGTCGAGGCTGGCTTCGATTTCCGTCTCGGTCTTGCCGGCGCCCGACGGAGCGCAGACGACTATGCCGGACAGGGGCGCTGTCCCGATACGCTGACCCAGGGAATCGATGAACGAAAGCATCTCGTCGGTCGTACGCTCGAGGGCCCCGACGAGCACGTACAGTCCGAGCCTGGCCGCCAGCGGCGACACGATGTCGAGCAGCTCCAATTTCTGTACCCTCGACAGCTCCCACCCGTCTCCGGTCGAGCCGGGAACGAGGAGGCCGCCCACGTGGGGGGCCAGGGCCTGGACATGGGCCAGGATGCGATCCCGGTCGAGCGAACCGTCCGGCCGGTAGTGCGTCACGGGCGGACACCATAGCCTGGGAATACTCCTGGGAAAGATCCGTCCAACCATTTCTTCGCGTCGTCGCCTTGTGCTTTTCTCCATCGATCTACTCCCGTCAGTCCGATTTGTGCCGAGGCCGGTGGTCGGTCTTGATGCGTTCGAGCTGGTAGTCCCGCATCGCGAAGAAGGCGGCAAGCAGCCTGCCCTTGTCAGGGTAGCTTTCCAGCCCGGAACGCTCCAGCGCTAGCAGCAGCTCGTGGGTAGCCTCTATAGTCGACACGCAGTTAGGGGCGGGCTGGCGCTTGATGATGTAGCGGCTGGGCTGCGACGGCGTGAACTTGACCCAGGGCAGCGACAACAGCCCGGGACTTTCCCTCAGCACCGCCCTGGCGCACGACCATGTAGAGTCTATCAGGAACACGACCAGGCGGCGCGATCCGAGCTCCGTCGAGGGAAAACCGCCGCTCGAAAGGTCCCAGGCGCGCTTGCCCGGGTAGAGCAGCACAGGATAGTTGCCCGGATCGTCGACCAGTTCCCGGTAGCGGGGGTTTTCGTCGAAGCCGAGGCCAGGGATTATCTCGCTGTTGGCCAGGTTGAGGCAAGCGAGCCGTCCGGTAGTACACTTCTCCTTGCGCCATTCCATCGGGTGCATGAGGAGGACTATCCTCGTCCTCGTCGGCATCGGCGGTTCGCCCGGGCAGAGGCACAGCGACT